>JAJQFG010000060.1 GCA_021201315.1 Erysipelotrichaceae bacterium | reverse complement strand
AGTGCATTTTTATGCACTGCCACTGGTTTCAATTACCCATTGTCGAGTAAGAACCCTTTTTTTCTTCACCTGTTGATAATGTAAGAATATTTAAGTTTAATAATTTTTTTAACTCTAATATTTGTAATAACTCATTATAGTATTGATTATTATAGTCTAATGGCTCCTTATTATATATTTGATACCAGAATTCAATATTTTCCAAAACTGTCAAATGGGCATAAAGATTATTATCATATGGTAAATAAGCTAAATCGATATTGTGAGATATATTACCGGATTGAGGTCTTAAAATTCCACATATTAAATTCAATAGAGTCGTTTTCCCTGCACCATTATGTCCAATGATTACTATACAATCATTATTAAATTCAAAACTATGATGAAAATTTCTGAATATTTCTTTTTCTTTATAATATGAAAAACTAACGTTATTTATATTTATTTGCATAAGATTAAATCTCCTTCATTTGTGTTACTTTTATTATACACTTTACGAGATTATTTTGAAATAAATAGGATTATTATAATTGTAAATATAAATGGTGATGTTGTTTAAAACATTGATTACATTACGTACAAATAATTACCTATATTAATTTTTTATAAAATATAAGTCATTGGTTTAATTGCCTATGACTTTTTAACGTCAAAAACATCTATAATTATCTTTTGTTTTATATAATCCATTACTAAAAAATGCGTAAATACGCAATTTTTGGTAATGAGATTTTTATATCAAAATGTTGTAACTTTATTTTATACATCATAAATTGTAATCTTTACGAATATCTGCAAAAACATCACTTACATTTCTCGTCCTTCCAGCTTTTATATCAGCATTTCCTTTCTCTATTTCAGCGTCGAGTTCTTCATCAGATAAAGCAGTCATATCCATAGAATGGTGTAATGTAATCTTCACGTCAATTGTTGCCATATAAAAACACTCCTTTTAAATATTTTTCTTAATTATATTATATTTTTTCATAAGATCAACTTACAAAAATAAAATGAATACTCTTAAACACATGCACAACAAATAAGAAACCACAAACAAATAATTATTCAATCTCTTATTCATAATTACCATAAAGAAGCCTACAATAACTTCTATAATAAAAGTTACCATTAACCCAGGATAATATATAACACCATATAATATAAAATCTGTTATGGCTAATAAAGCCAAAAATGATATGGTATAAAATATAATCTTTTTCAACAACATTATATAATAAGCTTCCCTTTTTATCCTTATTAACACAAAAGTATCTATTTCAAGGAAATATTTCATACAATCAAATACAATGTTTAAATAAATATAATTAAATATCATGCTTATCATTATGTGTATTGGTCTTATAGAAAATAAATACTTCATATCAATATAATCATTATAAGATATTTTTAAAACAATAGAACATATAACAGAAATTAGAAAAAACCACAAATAATTATTCAATAACTTTTTCATTCTTCAATTAGTATCCCTTTTTCTAGCATATATTTTTTAGAATAAGCTATATGAGGAAGTAAATCATGCGAGGCAATGATAACACTTTTATTTTCATCCAATAAATCTCTAATCATTTTCTCAAAAGTCTCTATACTTTCTTCATCCAATCCTCTTGTTGGCTCATCAAATAAAATAAGATTTTGATTCTCCATAACTGCCTGTATAATTCCCGCTTTCTGTCTCATGCCTACAGAATAGCTCTTCATAGATGAACGGTTTGAATAATCCAAATTATAATCACTACATAAACCTATGATTTTACTTTCATCATAATGATTTTTTAAAGATGCTAAAAACTTAAGATTAAATTTTATTGTTTCAGTTTCAATAAAACCAGGATTCTCAATAAGTGCACCAACATAAGTATGATCGCTAACATTAATGATTCCATCATCAGCCTTCATAATATCACATATAATCTTGAATAAAGTGGATTTACCACATCCATTTTTACCATGAATATATATACATTCACCTTCATTAATTCTAAGATTAATATCTTCTAAAACTATATGTTCTTTAAAACTCTTGCTAATATGTTTTAATTCCAGTAATGACATTTCACATTCCTCCTTCTAAAAAAATACATAGTGATAAACTAGGTTGATAATAATTGGTATAACGATAAACATTATATTTGGCTTTCTATTAAACTGCAGTAATATCATATTTGTTTCAATAAAATAGATAAAAGTGTTTATCACTAACAACCATAATAAATCAATACTCATATGAACAGCACCATAAACAACGAATAAAAACAAATATAATCCCAATGTCATAAATAAAGTCAAACTATTACCAAAAGAATGAATAGATATCAAAGCCGTTTTGTATCCTAATCTTGTTATGAGATAATGACTCAAATTATTCATACTTTGTGTTTTCTTATATATAAGAACCAAATAATAAGTATTAATAATAAGTGTTATATAGTTACTTGTTAATACAATATAAATGAAATTAATATGGCCGTTTACTTGAATCAAAAAAGGCATTATTAAGTATGAAAATAATAATAAAAGAATTTCTGATTTCTTAAATAGCTTATAATAATTATTGATTATATTCATACATATGCTTTTCCTTTATATCAAAAAATAATGAAGTTAATAAACTATATAACAATAATGAACCTATATAAAATAAAATGTAATGATTATCTAATGAAGCACTTTGAATAATCCCAGGTGTTATTATATTTATAATATTTATAAAATAAGCTATGGTTGCAAGTAATGTACTTCCGATATAATCAATAACATATCTGCATACAACTGATGAACCAATATATAATATTAATGCTAATAAGATACCTAAAGTACGATATAAATAAATATTTTTAACAAATGACTGCAAAGCATATATGAAATTTGAAAATATACCATAACCTATTGAAGAAAGTAAAATATAAATAATTAAACTGATCAGCATAGAATTGGAAAATAATGTTGTTTGTCTGGTAGCACCAAAATAAGCCTCACTCATTGAAAATGAAATAGGAAAACAAAACAAATGGATAATCATTAATGTTATTAAATGAGTCAATAAGATGACTATAAATGTTACAGAGAAATTAAATATCTTGCTTATTTTATTGTATTGCTTTGTAGACATACGTACGATAAGAAAATGATCAAATTTATTATGATTATAAGATAAAAAATCTGAACTAATAATATTGGATAATATAATACAGGTAAGAAAAAACATGATTAATGTCAGTCCAGAATCCTGCAATAAATAAAAGAAATCCAAACCCATTTCTTTATCAAATGCCTTCATTTGATTAAGTTCATCACCATTAAATGATCCATATTCACTATGATATACAATAAAGACACCCACAATAATGGCTATAAAATAAACAATAAACAACGCTATTTTACGTTTGGATTTGAACAAAGCGAAAAAACAACGGTAATAATTCATAAATTATTGGCCTCCTTCCATAAGATTGACACAAAGAATTGCTACAATTGACTAGAATTGAAAGCAATAAATCTTTATGCTAGACTTATTTTAAAACATTCAATCTTTCATCACAACGCAACAAGCGTGAATGGACTTTTTTAAGGCGTCAATGGAGGTAAATATGATATATCGTATAGCAATAGTTGATGATGATATCAATGATTTAGATAAAACTTATCATCTCATCAATACATTATTAGTACAAAAAAATATTCAAGTTGATATTCAAAAATATCATTCTATTCAATCATTTCCAATAGATATCAACTTTGATGCTTTATTTTTAGATATTGATATGCCTGAAAAATCAGGCTTAGAATTAGCTAGGGAATATAAAGCTAATCATAAAGAATCTCTTATTATTTTTGTCACAAGCCATAATGAACTTGTTTATCAAGCATGTAATATACATCCTTTTGATTTTATTAGAAAAGAAAATCTCCAGCAGGAAATCACTATGGTTATCGAAGAGTTGTTTTATAAGCTCAATGATATGTTTCCTACAGTAACATTTTATATGAATGGAAATGCTTATATTATTCAGATAGATTCCATTATTTTTTGTGAAAGTTTCAACCATCATACAGAAATCCATTTTGATAATCATACTATAAAAATTAATCAGCAATTATCCGATGTAACAACGACTATTAATACTGATTATTTTATGAGAGTAGGAAGATCTTATTTAGTAAATATGAAAAAAGTTTTGAAATTTGAAAATAATACACTTTATTTACCTTGTGATTATCAGGTTCCTATTTCACGTAGAAATAAGACAAAAGTTATGGATTGTTTAAAGGAGGTCGTATCTCATGATTATGGAAACTAATATTATAAGCCTAATTGTAACACCAATAATCATTCTTATCTTTTTTACAAAGGTTTATTCTATTGATATAAAACATCATATATTCAAATATTTATTATCATTATGCCTATTAATAGTTCCATCAATAATTTGTTTTAACTTTACTAATAGCTTCTATGCTATAACGATACAATATTTATTATTTTTTATTTCATTTAAAATCATAGAGAAGAACAATCACATATTGGAATATATTTTAATAAATTTATATCTTATTTTCATAAAAATCCTTTCATATGTTATTGTAACATGGTCTATGAACTTAATGTCCTATGATGTTATATTCCCTATTTCGTATACCATATATTTGTCAGATATACTCTTATTTGCATGCTTATTCATTTCCTTGCCATTTTTTAAAAACTATTTAGCTAAATTAAAGGAATATACAATTTTTCATGTAGCAATACATATTGTATTGATTCTTATTTATTTATCATATCTTATGACTGTTTTTGAAAAAGGTGAACTTCCTATAGAAAGTTCTATTGAAATCGTATTAATAACGCTTTTAGTCTACCTCATATATCAGATGATGAATAAGGTCATCATAATAGAAAAGGAAAATTATCTAATCAAATTACATAATCAAGAACTTCAGTTTAATCAAACAAATTATGATAATCTTAAAATGAGCATTCATGAAGTCAAATCATTAAAACATGACATGAACCATATGCTTTTATCACTGATAGAAGATTATAATCATCAGGACTATGATAAAATGTACCAATCACTTGTTACAAAATTAAATTTGATAAACGATACTTCTACAATCATTGACACAGGAAATTATTCCCTTGATTTGATTATTGCTTCAAGAATGAGTAAGTTACAAAAAGAAAACATAGAATTTATATCCAATACATTTGATAATCAAATTCATATAGATAAAATTGATTTTTATACGTTATTAGGAAATTTATTAGACAATGCTATAGAAAACTGCACTTCCCAATCCATCAAAAAAGTACTTTTGGATATTTATGAAGAAAATGATCATTTAATTATAGAATTAAAAAACACTTGTACACATAACCCACTTATATCTAATTCTTCTTTAGATACAACAAAAAAAGATGTATCTAGTCATGGATTTGGCATAGATACAATCGAAAGAATTGTTCAAAAATATAACGGCAAAATAACTTATGATTATTCATATCATTATTTTATGGTTACTTTGAATTTAGAGAACAAACTATAACAACTAAATTCAAATGACTATATATAAAAAGCAAGGTTGACATTATAAAGCTTAATGTTAAAATAATAAATATAGTTGCTAGATAAGATGTATTATATGATAATAATAGATAAGATTATTATAGAAATTGAGGAATAAAAATGGAAAATAATGTAAATAATTATAGTGATTTTTCTTTAGCTAATTATAAAAGTACTGATAATATTATTGAAGATGTAAAAGCAATTATTGAACATTCTCAAAATAATGCTTATGGTGCAGTTAATACAATTATTATTCGTAAAAATTAGCTCATCGGAAGACGAATTGTTGAAGAAGAACAAAAAGGTCAAAAACGTGCAAAGTATGGTGCTCACATAATTAATGATTTATCAAAAAGTTTAACATCAGATTTAGGTAGTGGTTATAGTCCAAGAAACCTTAGAAGTTATAGAATGTTTTATCAAACCTTTTCTGAAGATGAAATTTGGCAGACGCATCTGCCAAATTTAACATGGTCACATTTCAATGCTCTTCTTAGAGTAAATGATAAAAAAGCAAGAGATTGGTATATGAACGAAGCTATAGAAGAAAACTGGAGTGTAAAAACTTTAGAACGTAATATATCAACACAATATTACTATCGTTTATTAAAATCTCAAATAAAAGAACCAGTTATTAAGGAAATGAAAGAAAAAACCAGTGCTTATCAAACGAACAAATTAGAATTTATTAAAAATCCAGATAGTTGCTGAATTTTTAGGACTTTCATCTAATACTGCATTTACAGAAACTGATTTAGAAAGTGCTATTTTGACTCATATACAGAAATTCTTGATGGAATTAGGTAAAGGCTATGCTTTTGTTGCAAGACAACAACATATACGAACTGAATTATCTGATTATTACATTGATTTAGTTTTTTATAATTATATTTTAAAATGTTTTGTTTTAATTGATTTAAAAACAGGAGAAATAACACATCAGGATGTAGGTCAAATGGATATGTACATACGCATGTATGATGATTTAAAACGAAATGAAGGAGATAATCCTACTATTGGAATAGTGTTATGTTCTGATACAGATGAAGATGTGGCTAAATACTCTGTGTTAAACGGAAATGAGCAGCTTTTTGCATCAAAATATAAGCTTTATCTTCCTTCGGAAGAAGAATTACGTCGTGAAATAGAAACACAAAAGTCTATTTATATGCAACAACATAATGATAAACTTGATATTATAGAATAAATCAATCAAAAATAGGACAATAAAAAATGATTTTATCAAAAAATTTATAATACAATACAAATAACTTGATGGAAAATAAAAACAACAAAACCCTAGAATAGCTACTCTAGGGTTTTCACTTTATATAAGCATGGAATGCTCATTTCTCTTATCAAATGTATTTAATATTGATACTTACAAATCAATTATATCATTCTGTTCGTTCTTAGGTTTATCATAATTGTATTTGATTATACTTCTTACCGATAGGTAATATGATGTCACCACGCAATTTACAGCTTGTTGAATTAATAGTTTGAATATACTTTTTATTAACTAGATAAGATTTATGAATCTGAATAAATCCAAAATTCTTTAATCTTTCTTTAGCAATCGAAATCTTTTCTCTTATTCTAAAGTCTGAATTAATTGTATGGATGACTAGATAATGTGAAAATGATTCCAAATAAATAATGTCCTTGGTATTAACTATAATTGTATTGGAATTCGATTTGAATTTCATAACATCATTAATGATATTTTTATGTGAAATAATATCTGTTAGTGTTTGACAATCATGTATGAGATTTTGCTTTCGCCATATACTTAATGGAAGTAAATCAATAGCATCAAAAGCCAAATTAGGATCATTGATAATACATATCACATGACAATGAAATTGATTTTTTCGCTTTTCTAAGTCCTTTATATCATTAATAGTGTGAATTTCCTTAATAATAATTGATTGATTATTTATTTCAGTTGTCATACTTATATCATAATCATTCATAATATTTATTAAGTTCTCTTTTAATTCTATTGAGCAATCTAAAACAATATTAATCATTTTATACACCCACTATCTATTAATTTTTTAACATAATTTTGAAAATAAACAGAATCCTTAATTAATCCATCTTTTAAATTAAAATTATCAATAATTTTAATACTGTTATTTTCTAACATGTTTAACAGACTAAAATATGCTCCTTCTTCTGTTTTATCCATATTTTCTGGTGATAAACAAATAATAGTTCCATTTTTCATTAAAAATGATAATTTTAAAGCATAACCTTCAATGCCATAACCACCAAGTGTTTCACGATATGATAATTTAATAGAATCTAATTCTTTAATTGAAATGCTAATAGCTGAAGGACTTGATTTGTTTATGAGAATATTGATAACTTCTTGAAATTGATTCATAAATCCTTTGATAGAATAAAATTCAATGGTTTCATTAGAATATTCTATTCGTTGAGTAGCTCCTAACATAGGAAGTTGAATTATAAACAATATAAGTACTGATAATATTAACAAATACATTTTTGTAATATCATTTAAATTAAATAAATTGCCTAAAACCATATATATACCTAGGAAAGTCCAAAACCCTGAATAAATTATTATAAATATAAAATTTATAATAACTCTTTTTCTATCCATTTTACTACCAATTATCTTTTTATTATACATAGTATAATTTTCTCCTTTCGGTTTAATAAGTCATATATAAACGCATTTTATATTTTAACTTCATATTCATTATACAACAAAAAAAATCAAAAGAAATCAATCGAGGCATAAAATTGAATATATGGCACGTAATTTGATATAACTATTAATGACATTATGAAAATACATTCAGCCAACAAACTTTTGGATGTGCATTGGAGGTGCTTTTTCGAGAAATGTAGTGCACTCTATCATATTTCAAAGATTTATAATCCTTCAATTTAAATCTCATTTTTATCTATAATTTAATAAGCGAATACACAAAAAACATTGATTTTATCAACATTTTATAAAATAAAAAAAGATATGAATTTCTTCATATCTTACACTCCAAGATGCGGATAACAGGACTCGAACCTGCACGCCGAAGCACTAGATCCTAAGTCTAGCGTGTCTGCCAGTTTCACCATATCCGCATGGTGCCGGCTAAAGGACTTGAACCCTCAACCTACTGATTACAAGTCAGTTGCTCTACCAGTTGAGCTAAGCCGGCTGATAATAAAAATGGTGGAGGTTAACGGGCTCGAACCGCTGACCCTCTGCTTGTAAGGCAGATGCTCTCCCAACTGAGCTAAACCTCCACATTGGTGACTCGTGCGGGATTCGAACCCGCGAATGCATGCGTGAAAGGCATGTGAGTTAACCGTTTCTCCAACGAGCCACTGGCGCTTCAAGTAGGACTCGAACCTACGACCCACGGATTAACAGTCCGTTGCTCTACCAACTGAGCTATTGAAGCAGTATTCTTGCTAGTGCTTTAATATAATATCATAGTGGTATTATAAATGCAAGTACTTTTTTTAGAAAATTTTCATACTTGCATTATATACTTCTAGCAAGTTTCATAATCATTGAATATTACCAGTTACAAAACAAGACTTTCCATAAAAAGCTATACCATAAACATACTTTGAATCGACATTATCTATCATTTTCTGACTATCTGAACGTAAATATCTGATTCCATTAGATATTTGGCATCTTAAGATAATATGATGATTAGATGTAATTGATATTTCAAAGGTTTTATCTTTCTTGTTTCTCTTTGTTTTAATATTATATTTGTTAAAAATATCGCATAATAAGTTAAAACAAAAATCTTCATAATTATCATAATACTTTATAGTTTTTACAAATATATCACTCATTAAATTCATGACTTCAGTAACATCATTATGATCTAATGCTTTCATTAAATCAGATATTTTAGCATCTGCATAAGATTTAAACCATTTTTTATAGATATTAATATATATTTCTTTAACTTCTTTATTAGGAATTGGTAATTCATATATACCAAGTGATCTATCAATATATTCCTTAATCCTTAAATAACCACCATATAATAAGAAGTTAAAAATATGATTGCGATTATTCCATTGATCATATGTAGCTACTAAGAAGAAATTATCTGCTATTGTTCCCTCATTAATAAGAGATTCTAATTCATATAAATGAAGATAATGTTCATTGATATAATGAGAAATCATATCATTTATATCATGAAAAAATACTTGTGGTTCCATTTCTCCATTTAAAGCATAACTCACATAATTTAAAACACTACTAGTATTAAACAAATATGTATTTTTCACCCTATAACCACCATACCACTCTAAAACCTCATCGTAGCAAGATTCAAGATGATAATATTTTAATAATTCATGAACTTCATCATATTTAAAACCAAAACGACTAGATGACCTTATATCTGTCACATCATATTCACTATGATTATTAAATCCACCGCCAAAATCTGTTCCTCTAGGAATTTTATAAACACCTGTTAAAATGCCTTTTTCCAAATTAAGATCATTGCCTTTAAATACAGCTGTAAAAACACTTTCTAATAATTTTTTAGTATCATCATAAAAACCATTCTGATAAGCATTAATATATGGTGTATCATAGTCATCAATCAGAATGATTGTAGATTTATGATAGTATTGTTTTAAACACTTTGTTAAGTAATATAAAGAAAAATCCAATTTTACAATATCATTTGTTCCATTATATAATTCTAAAAATTCTTTTTGCAAAAAAGAACTATCTTTAGGGCATTGATATTGGTGACATAAATCAGAAATGATTTGTGAGAATATTTTAACTTGTTGGGCAAATGTATCTCCTTTCATATTTTTTAAAGAAATATATAAGACAGGATATTGGTTTTGATGTTTCATGACATCTTTTTCTTTAGATATTTCTAAGTCATTAAATAAGTAGGCGTTATCTTTTTCATTTATTGAGAAAAAGTAATAAAGCATGCTCATATTAAGTGATTTACCAAAATGATATGGTCGTTGATAAAAAACGATATATTCATCTACTACATCTTTTATAAACAATGTTTTATCAATATAGTAATAATGATTATCGATTAATTCTTTAAAGTCAGTGATATTTATAGCTATTGGTTCCATATGTTGTTCCTTGTTCCTTATAGCAATTATAGCATATAAATTATATCAATAGCAACTTTTTTATTATATAAAAATAGATATGGTTTTACCCATATCTATTCAAAGTCACCATTTTTGCCCCAATGTTCATATTCTTCAATAGTTACATATTGTTGACTTACTGGTATTTTTGTAATATGTTCAACAGCTTTTGTCAATTTTTGTACAAATTCTCTTTTATATTCATAATCAATATGATGAAATACCTGAATGGTAATTTTCATACAATCTAAGTCATTATCTCTAAAATAGATAACTTGATTATCTTCGATATGAATCATAAGATTTTCAGCACTTTTACCAGGTAATATTGTAATGAGTTCATCAATGGTTGTTTTGAGTTTCTTTTCCTGATATAAAGTTAGTGTTTTTGTAGTAGTAATATTCATATATGGCATAATTCATTCCTCCCGACTTCCTATTATAGTTTTAGACATACAAAAAGTATGTCGAATATTAGATATTACTATTATATATATTATTTTATGATATATAATCATATATTATTCTTGTTTTAATATTCCTCCTTAAAAATTTAATACATCTTTTCTTAATTATAACTCATTTTTGTGATAATAACTAGCAATTTTATAAAACATTCGATATAATATAGAATAGGTGGTGATAATCATGCAAGTTATAGTTGTTGTATTGAATAAAATCGATTATTTGGATGATCTCCTCGCAAAGTTCAAAAAAGCGGGAGTATCAGGTGGTACAATCATTGAATCTACAGGTATGATGAATCGTTTAGGAGATTCAGATGAAAGTTATATTTTAGGATCATTACGTTTATTCTTAGATAATCCAAGACCTGAAAGCAAAACTTTATTTTTTATTGTGAAAGATAGCCAAGTTGAAATTGTGAGAAAAACTGTTAATGAAGTTTTAGGAGGTATTGATAATCCTGATACAGGTATTATCTTTGGTATTCCTATTAGCTTTGCTGATGGTCTTATCAAACGTAATTTTTAACATCCATGGTATAAGTATAAACAAGCAATATGAAAAATTCATGAACATTATGTTAAAAGAATCAGGATTCTCCCTGATTCTTTATTTCGTTGCCATAAAAATGAACATATACAATACCAGCAATACCAACAATAATAAATATAATAGAAATAAGTTGTGCTACTTTAATAGCACTAAACATCAAACTATCAGTTCTTAAACCTTCTACAAAAAACCTTACTATCCCATAACACAAAAAATAACTAAAGAATTGAACACCTTGATGTTTTTGAAATTTTCTTATTATAAAGATGATGATTAAAAAACATAATATATTTCCTAAAGACTCATAAAGAAATGTAGGATGATGATAAGCACCTTGAATGTACATATTATTTATAATAAAATCTGGTAAATGGAGATTTTGTAAAAACGCTAAAGAAACTTCACTACCATAAGCTTCATGATTAAAGAAATTACCCCATCTACCACATGCTTGAGCTATTAAAACACCAGGCATAATACAATCCCCGGCAACAAGGAAAGGTATATCATGTTTCTTAAAAAAATAATAACTATAAATAAGTCCTACAAATATACCACCTTGAATAGCTAAGCCACCATGCCATATGGCAAAAACTTCTAAAGGATTAGAAGCATAAAACTCATCAAAAGTAAAAATCACATACCAAACTCTAGCACCAATAATACCAAGCAATAAAAGATTGATTAAATAATCTGATAATATATCGGTACGATAACCACACTGTTTAAAGCGATACTTTCCAATAGCATAAGCAATCAATGCACCAACCAATATACATACCGCATACCATGTAATGGTAAAAGGACCAATAGATACAAATGTTGAAAAATCTTCAAAAAATTTCATATTGTCTTATTCTTAATATTGTCTAATACACGATTGACAAATTCCTTACTAGAATCATAACCATAATCTTTTAATTGCATATTCATAACAGCAGCTTCTATAATAGCCGCCATACTACGTCCACCAGTTACTGGTACTACTATTTTTGGTATTTGAACATCTAATATTTCTTCATAAATATCATCCTCTTCTACGCCAATACGAGTATATTCTCTAGATGGTAACCATCTATCCAGTTGAATAATCAAATCAACAGTATCTTGTTTCAAAACTGAAGCTACACCAAACATCTTGGAAACATCAATAACACCTATACCACGTATTTCTAGAAAGTTACTTAATACAGCAGGTGGTTTACCAACAATTGATTGGCCAATATGATAAAGTTCAATCGCATCATCTGCAATTAAAATATGACCACGTTTAATTAATTCTAAAGCAATTTCACTTTTACCCACACCACTATCACCACGCATAATAACACCTTTACCATAGATATTTAAAAATACACCATGAATTAAAGTATCAGCAGCTAAAGCTTCATCTAGTGTAGCAGTTAAATCAATGGAAACACGACCAGTTGCCTGGCTTGTTTCAAAAATTGGAAAGTTTCTTTTGATTGCAATGTTTTTAAGTATTTCAGGACAAGAATAATTTTTTGCAATAATAATGCAAGGTGTTTCATCATTAGCAAGTTTAGCAAAACAAGCTAATTGTGCTTCTTTAGACATTTCCTTGACAAAGGCAATTTCTTTTTCACCAAATAAAATAATTCTTCTAAAATCAGTATGTTTGAAAAAACCTGCTAATTCAAATCCTGGACGATTCATTTCCGCAACAAAGATTTCTCTTTCTAGAGCTTCTTCATTACCTGATATTTGCTTATACAACGAAGGTTTCAATAAATCTTTTACTTTTACAGATTTTGCCATTATAGCCTCCTATTCTAACACTTTCTTCAAAAAGCGCCCTGTATGACTTACTTCACATTGAGTGACTTTTTCAGGTGTTCCTGATACTACAATTGTACCACCATTGTCGCCACCTTCCAAGCCTAAATCAATAATATGATCAGCAACTTTAATAACATCTAAGTTATGTTCAATCACTATAACAGTATCACCCTGATCAACAATTCGATTAAGAACATCAATAAGTCTTGCGACATCATGACTATGTAAACCCGTTGTTGGTTCATCTAATATATATACCGTTTTTCCCGTTGCTTTCTTTTGTAGTTCACTAGCTAATTTAACACGTTGCGCTTCACCACCTGAGAGCGTGGTTGCACTTTGTCCAAGCTTTATATAACCCAAACCTACATCATAAAGTGTTTGTAGTTTACTTTTAATACGTGGTAAATTATCAAAGAATTCCAATGATTCTTCAACAGTCATTTCTAAAACATCATAAATATTTTTATCTTTAAAAGTAACTTGCAAAGTTTCTTCGTTGTAGCGTTTACCCTCACATTGTTCACAAGGAACATAAACATCTGGTAAAAAATGCATACTAATGCGTTTAACACCATCACCTTGACAAGCTTCACAGCGTCCACCTTTTACATTAAAGGAAAAACGACTCTTATCATAACCACGAATTTGAGATTCATTGGTTTTAGCATATAATTCACGAATATCATCAAAGACACCTGTATATGTTACAGGATTAGAACGTGGTGTTCTACCAATAGGATCTTGAGATACTTCTATGACTTTATCAACATTTTCTAAACCACGTATTTCTTTATGTTTACCTGGTTTATCTTTAGAACGATAAAGTTTAGCACGAACAGCTTTGCATAAAATATCATTTACTAAAGTCGATTTACCACTACCAGATACACCAGTAACAACAATAAACTTTCCTAAAGGAAATTTCACATTAATATTTTTAAGATTATGTTCTTGAGCACCACGTACTTCTAAATACAAGCCATTACCTTTTCTTCTTTTTTTAGGAACAGGTATTTTCATTTTTCCTGATAAATATTGTCCTGTAATCGAATCAGGGCAATTCATGATATCCTGAGGTGTCCCAGCTGCAACCACTTGTCCACCATGAATACCAGCCCCAGGACCAATATCCACAATATAATCAGATGCTAACATTGTTTCCTCATCATGTTCTACAACAATCACACTATTTCCTAAATCTCTCATATTACATAATGTATGTATCAACTTCTCATTATCTCTTTGATGCAAACCAATAGATGGTTCATCCAAAACATAAAGAACGCCTGTTAATCTAGAACCAATTTGTGTTGCCAAACGAATACGTTGAGCCTCTCCACCAGATAAACCTCCAGCCCTTCTAGACATTGTCAGATAACCCAAACCAACATCATTAAGGAAAGTTAAACGATCACCAATTTCTTTTAATATAAGCTTTGCAATCTGTGTTTCCATATCACTTAATTCAATATTTTTGACAAAATCCAAAGCTTTTTCAATAGACATATCAGTAAACTCACTAATATTAAGACCATTAACTCTAACACTTAATACTTGATCATTTAATCTTTTACCATGACATGTTGGGCAAGTATGTTCTGCCATAAATGAACCTAACCATTCTTTAACCCAAGCTGAATTGGTTTCTTCATAACGTCTAGCTATTAATGTTTTAACACCTTCAATATATTTTGTAGTTTTAGAAACATTACCTGAACTAGAAGTAATCGTATAGCTAATTGGTCTATCACTACCTTTTAAAATAATATTTAATTCTTTTTTACTAAAATCTTTTAATGGCTTATCCAAATCAATATTGTATGTTTCACATAAAATTAAAAACCTTTGCCATTCAATACGATCCGTTCCTACTGATGTCTTAAAATATCTTAAACCACCCTGATTAATAGATAATGACCAATCAGGAATCAATAAATCATCATCCACCTCATTTTTAACACCTAATCCCTTACAATCAGGACAAGCACCCAAAGGATTATTGAATGAAAACAAACGAGGTTCAAGCTTTGGTACCGAAAAGCCACAATAAGGACATGATAAATGCTGTGAAAAAAGTTTTTCAGTATGATCATCCAAATTTTCAACAATAGCTTCACCATCAGCTAATTTTAAAGCTGTCTCTAAAGAATCCGCCAACCTAGAACGATAACCATCTTTTTTAATAATACGGTCAACTATTACATCAATATTGTGTTTTTTATTTTTATCTAGAACAATTTCTTCTTCTAATAACCTAACTTCACCATCTACTTTAACACGTACAAAACCATCTTTAAGCAATTGTTCAAATAAATCTTTATGTGTGCCTCTTTGATTCCTACACATGCGTGCTAATATTTGTATTTTTGTGCGATCTGGATAGGTATCTACAAAATCACACATCTGTTTAATTGTTTGTGATTCAATCAAAACATGATGTGTAGGACAATAAGGATGTCCAACTCTAGCATATAATAAACGCAAATAATCATAGATTTCCGTTACAGTTCCAACTGTAGAACGTGGATTGTTGGAAGTTGTTTTTTGATCAATAGCGATTGAAGGTGATAACCCTTCAATACTATCTACATCTGGTTTTTCAACGCCACCTAAAAATTGTCTAGCATAAGCACTTAATGATTCTACATAACGCCTTTGTCCTTCTGCATAGATCGTATCAAATGCTAATGACGTTTTTCCGCTTCCAGATAATCCTGTCATAATAACAAGTTTATCACGAGGAATTTCCACATCTATATTCTTTAAATTATTAACACGAGCACCTTTTATAACAATTTTATCCCTTAACATTTATATCCAAACTCCTTAATATTTCCTCTTTACTTAAACCTTGAAGCTGCATTTCATAGGCTATCCAAAAGGTTTCTTCATCGATATCAGTTATAATTGCAGGTATAGGCTTTGTTCCTAAACGTACTTGCTTATCAATAATATATTGATAAAATTTAAACAATTGATCATAAGCCACATAACCTCTGCCTAATTTATCACAAATACTCATCAATATCAAATCATTCAAAGAAACTTTATTTTCTATTAATTTAAGTAATCTTAAATAACGCCAATTAGGTGCATGATTTCTAGCCATATTCATCAAATGCATATGATACATGATCATAGTTTCTACATATTGACGTTGTTTCATATCAGTAATAATCGATACCTTTTTAAAAACTTCTACACCTGATTCATTATGATAGGGCGCATGTCCATCTATTGTTGTCACAGCTGGTTTACCAATATCATGAAGCAAACAAGCCCACATAAACCATAATGGATGATCACTCTGATATTTACGTTTTGCACCTTCGTCTAATACCATCAAAGTATGTGTAAATACATCCCCTTCAGGATGATAATCACTTCTTTGCAAAGTATGAGCTAATATTTCTAAATAATCAGGTAAAAGATGATCATCATATAACTGCTTAAAAGCAATTGATGGTTTATCACTCATCAATAATGCATCATAATTAATCATATTTCACCTTTTAATTCTAGCATAATATCACGAAGTTCCATGGCACGTTCAAAGTCTAAAGCTTTCGCAGCTTCTTTCATTTCTTTTTCTATATCATCAATCATTTTTTGCTTTGCTTTCTTCGATGCTTTCTTACCTTTTTGTAATAATGAAGTTGCATCGTCAACACTTTCTTTTCCTTGTATCAGATCTCTGATTTCTTTATGAATCGTTTGTGGTATAATTCCATGTTCTTTATTATAAGTAGCTTGTATTTCTCTTCTACGTGCTGTCTCTTCCATCGCATGTTTCATACTTTCAGTGATGTTATCAGCATAAAGAATAACCTTTCCATTAGCATTTCTAGCAGCACGACCAATTGTTTGAATAAGAGATCTTTCACTACGTAGAAATCCTTCTTTATCTGCATCTAAAATACATACTAAAGAAACTTCAGGAATATCCAACCCTTCTCTAAGTAAGTTAATACCTACTAAAACATCATATTTACCCAATCTCAAATCTCTTAATATTTCTGTTCTTTCTAATGTTTTTGTATCCGAATGAAGATAAGCAACTTTTAATCCTGTTTCTTTTAAAAACGCACTTAAATCCTCAGCCATTCTTTTAGTAAGTGTAGTAATTAATACACGTTCATTTTTTTCAATACGTTCATTGATTTCATTAATCATATCATCAATTTGATTTTTAATAGGATGCACCTCTACAATAGGATCTAATAATCCTGTTGGTCTAATGATTTGTTCAGCATAAGTATTATGCGTATTTTCTAATTCATAATCACCAGGCGTAGCTGATACATAAATGACTTGATTTATTATATTTTCAAATTCTTCAAATCTTAAAGGTCTATTATCTAAAGCACTAGGCAAACGAAAACCGTATTCTACAAGTGTTTCTTTACGACTCCTATCACCATTATACATACCTCTAATTTGTGGTAACATGACATGACTTTCATCCACAATCATCAAAAAATCCTTAGGAAAATAATCAATCAATGTATAAGGTCGTTGGCCTGGTGCCCTTCCATCTATATGACGTGAATAGTTTTCGATACCTGGACACATACCTACCTCTCTAAGCATTTCAACATCATGTCTAGTACGTTGATCTAATCTTTCATATTCTAATGGCTTTTTTTCTTTATCAAAATAAGCTAATCTTTCTTTAAGTTCAGCACTTATCGTATCACAAGCATGAAGCATTTGTTCTTTGGCAGTTACATAGCCGTAAGCAGGATAAATAGTATAGCTTTTAAAACTACCATTTATTTTACCTGTTAATGGATCAACTTCGCAAATACGATCAACTTCATCGCCAAACAATTCAATACGTATCAAATAGCTTTCGCTATGTCCAGGAACAATTTCAATCACATCACCACGAACTCTAAAGGTTCCTTTAGATTGTTCAATATCATTACGATGATATTGACGATCGACCAAAAAGGTTAATAATTCATTACGATCTATTTCCTGACCTACACGAAGTGAAAATATCATATCACGATATTGATCAGGATTTCCTAAACCATAAATAGATGCTACTGATGCTACAACAATCGTATCTTCTCTTTCTAATAAAGAATTCATAGCAGAAGAGCGTAACATTTCTATTTCATAATTGGTTTGTGCATTTTTATCGATATATGTATCACTTTTAGGAATATAAGCTTCAGGTTGATAAAAATCAAAGTTAGAAATAAAATATTCTACACGATTTTCAGGAAAGAATTCCTTTAATTCCGAATACAATTGTCCAGCAAGTGTTTTATTATGGGATAAAACTAAAGTGGGTTTATTGATTTGTTCAATAACATTGGCCACAGTAAATGTTTTACCTGAGCCTGTTCCACCTAATAATACTTGTTCCTTTTTACCTTCATGAATACCTTGCACTAATTGTTCAATAGCAGCAGGTTGATCCCCCATTGGTTGATAATCACTCACAAGCTTAAAATCCATACAATCACCTCTACTTCAATAATTCCCCTACTTTTTCATAAGAATAATCAGTTTCTTGTTGATAGACTTGATAAGCTAATGCACTTAAAAGAATTGTTGCATCATCCTCGTCAAAAACACCATCAACTTCTAAATCATAATCACTTTCAAATTGTTTGTATATCTTTTGCGTATCTTTAGAAAAATAACCATCCACTCTATCTATATTATATCCTAATTGCTTTAACACAAGCTGCATATAACTAATATTATCATCCACATCATCATATTGATAACTATCACTCATATCTGGAATCTTAAAATCACTTAAAGTAATATCATCAACTTCTACGTCAGGTGTAATACCCTCTCCTTGAATCCAATTACCATCAGGTGTTAACCATTTTTGCGTCGTTAATTTCAATGTAGAACCATCAGATAAAGTAATTTGTGTTTGAACTATTCCTTTTCCATAAGTTGTTTCTCCAACCAATACATAATTAAGATTCTCCTTTAAACTAGCACTCATTACTTCAGATGCACTAGCCGTTGAACTATCTACTAAAATATAACCTTTATCAAAAGTATATTTTTCCCTATCTGATGCTTCATATACACTTGTATTATTATTCACATCTGCAATAGAAAACAACGTTTCACCTTCATCAATAAACAAATCCAAAATATCCATAACAGCGTTCAAATAACCACCGCCATTACCTCTTAAATCAATAATAATAGCACTCACATTTGCTTCTACAAATTCCTTTAAATATGTTTCAATCAACGAAGCACTTGTACTACCAAATGTAGTAATTTGTAAATAACCTACACTTTGATCAGATAACGTTCTTACTTCCCCATAAACAGACGTTTCGACATTAGCTCTAGTAAGTGTAAATTCCATAGATTTTCCATCTCTTAGTATTTTCAAAGTCACACTTGTTCCACTACTACCTTGAATAACAGTCTTTATTTTATCTGAAGTATAACCAGCGATTGATGTTCCAGCAACATGAGTTATGATATCACCATTTTGTATGCCGACATTACTTGCAGGCCCATCTTGATACACATGCATAATTAAAGCTCCAGCATCAACAGTAGTATAACTCACACCAATACCTTCTACACTACCATCAATAGATGTATTTAATTCATCAGTCTCTTCGCTAGTAAGATATGATGAAAAA
This sequence comes from Erysipelotrichaceae bacterium, assembly GCA_021201315.1. Lineage (GTDB taxonomy): Bacteria > Bacillota_I > Bacilli_A > Erysipelotrichales > Coprobacillaceae > JAJQDJ01. Next base: position 40,548 of record JAJQFG010000060.1, on the reverse strand, counting down.
GGATCCCCCAAAGCTGAAACCATACCACTTAATATTCTTTCACTTATTTCAGTTTCACTATCAGTGGTATCCAAATATAAATCTTCAATATATTCAACAACTTCATCATAAATACTACTTTCGCTAGTTGTATCACTAGTTTTAACATGAATAAAATAACCACCAAATAAACCTAAAATCAAACAAACAACACACGCAATAATATAAATAACATCTTTTTTTAGTCTTCTTTTCTTCCTGTTTTCTAAATAATCCATGGATGTACACCTCGAAGTGTATTTTATCATAAAAACACTTATAATACAAACTTATTGACTTTACATAAAAAGTGATATCTTATGCGATATCACTAGTATTTATCAATCTTTGTCTTATATATTTTATTTTTCTTATTAATAAAAAACAATCTTTAAGATTGTTTTTCAAGATAATCACAAATACACTGATAAGTTTCTTCACTAATAATATGTTCCCAACGACAAGCATCTTCTTCCGCCTGTTTTGCTTCTACACCTATGCTAACCAAAAACTTTGTAAGATTTACATGGCGATTATAAACTTTCTCAGCTCTTGCACGACCTTCTTCTGTGAAATCAATATAACCCTTATCATCAACAATAACAAGATTCCCTTCACGTAATATTTTAATAGCTCTAGAAACACTTGGTTTAGAAAAATTCATTTCATGAGCAATATCAATCGAACGCACATATTGATTTTTTGTCTTTAATAAAAGAATTGTTTCTAAATACATTTCACCTGATTCGTGTAAGTCCATATTATCACCTCGTCATCCATATTATAGCACACTTTTTTATCCTAATGCTACATCTAAAATCATCATTAACACAAAACCAATCGCAAAACCTATGGTTGCATTATTAGAATGTGAACCAGTCGAACCTTCAGGTATTAATTCTTCTACAACAACATATAACATAGCTCCTGATGCAAATGACAACAAATAAGGTAATATTGGTAGAATATAAGATGATAATATCATCGTCATTAAAGCTCCAATTGGTTCAACAATGCCTGAAAGCATACCATATATAAAAGCTTTATAGCTACTAAGACCTTCATTTTTTAAAGGCATCGAAATGATAGCACCTTCAGGAAAATTTTGAATGGCAATGCCTAAAGATAAAGCTAATGCTGCTGCTATGGATATTTCACTATTATTCAAAATAGAACCTGCATAAACAATCCCGACAGCCATACCTTCAGGAAGATTATGCATTGTCACTGCTAAAATCATCATTGTAGTATTTGACAAAGAAGATTGATGCCCTTCTGTTTGATGATCCAAATGCATATGAGGAATCGTTTTATCTAAAAACAATAAAAATCCCATACCTAATAAAAATCCCACAGCAGCTGGTATAAAAGACAATGTTCCTTCACTCATCTCAATACTTGGTATCAATAAGCTCCAAACAGATGCTGCCACCATAACCCCTGAAGCAAAACCTAATAATAATTTTTGTACAAAAGGATTCATATCATCTTTCATAAAGAAAACACATGCCGAACCCAAAGTTGTCCCAATAAAAGGAATCATAATACCTAAAATAATAGATGATTGCATATTAACCTCCTATGCAATCATCTTAAAGTATCTATCAAATTATTTCAATCATTATGCACCAGTTTCAAAGCTTCATGCAATACATGCTTACCATCCATTAAACCATAATCCTTAATATTTATAACAGCAACTGGTATTTTATGATCCACATCTTTTTCTAATTGCTTTTGCATATAGCCAACTTGAGGACCTAGCAAGATAATATCAACATTATATTCAATATATCCAGCACGAACATCCTGAGGACTAACTGCATATATACAACAATCAATATTTTGATTTTCTGCTTCCCTTTGCATAATATCCATAAGTAATGTTATAGACATTCCTTCGGCACATACCAACATAATCTTAATCATCTTAACCTCACCTCTTCCTCTATTTTACACAAAAATGACACAATTGGGTATATATTTTTACAAAAATTGTAGAAAAGAAAAAGTGAAGCTTAGCTTCACTTTTTTTAAATAAGATTATTTTAATTCAGCGAAATATTTAATAGTTCTAACCATGTTAGAAGTATATGAATTTTCGTTGTCATACCAAGAAACTGTTTGGACTTCAGTAGTTCCGTTGTCTAATGGTTTAACCATAGTTTGAGTTGCATCAAATAATGATCCATAAGTGATACCAACGATATCAGAAGAAACTAATTCTTCTTCAGTGTATCCAAATGATGGAGTTTGAGCTGCTTTCATAGCTGCGTTGATTTCTTCAACAGTAACTTCACCTTCGACAACAGAAGTTAAGATAGTTGTAGATCCTGTAGGAACAGGTACACGTTGTGCAGAACCGATTAATTTACCATTTAATTCTGGAATTACTAAACCGATAGCTTTAGCTGCACCAGTACTGTTAGGTACGATATTAACTGCAGCTGCACGAGCTCTTCTTAAATCACCTTTTCTTTGTGGTCCATCTAATGTCATTTGATCACCAGTGTAAGCATGTACTGTTAACATGATACCTGATTTGATTGGAGCCAATTTGTTTAATGCATTAGCCATAGGAGCTAAGCAGTTAGTTGTACAAGAAGCTGCAGAGATAACTGTATCTTCTGGTTTTAAAGTTCCTTCGTTTACGCCAAATACGATAGTTGGTAAATCATTTCCAGCTGGAGCTGAGATAACGACTTTCTTAGCACCTGCTTTAATATGAGCTTCTGCTTTAGCTTTAGAAGTATAGAAACCTGTACATTCTAATACTACATCAACATCTAATTCTCCCCAAGGTAATTCTTCAGCATTAGCTTTTGCATAGATTTCAATTTCCTTTCCATCTACAACGATTGAAGATTCTTTTGCTTCAACTTTATCTGCTAAAGCATAAGTACCTTGAGCTGAATCATATTTTAATAAATGAGCCAACATTTTTGGGCTAGTTAAATCGTTGATTGCTACAACTTCATACCCTTCTGCATTAAACATTTGTCTAAATGCAAGACGACCGATACGTCCAAATCCATTAATTGCTACTTTTACTGCCATTTTTTTGACATCCTCCTTTTAATCTTATGCATCTATTATAATCTACAATCGAAAATAAATCAATAAAAGTTGTAAGGATTGTGAAAAAAATTACAGATTATTAAGATGTATAAAACTCAATTTTTTCCCTATAATGAATTATGGAGGGAATAAGATGCCATATATACCTACAGTTATTTTAAAAAGAAATACTAAAGAATATGCTTATGACATATTTTCTAGATTATTAGAAGATCGAATTATTATGTTATGTGGAGAAATTAATGACGAAATGGCTAGTTCTATTATTAGTCAATTACTGTATCTTGAATCTATAGATAAAAACAGTGATATTGATATGTATATCAATTCTCCTGGTGGCAGTGTTTCGGCAGGATTAGCTATTTATGATACTATGAATTTTGTAAAATGTGATGTTGCTACTATTAGTATTGGTTTATCTGCAAGTATGGGTGCTTTTTTATTAGCAGCTGGTACAAAAGGAAAACGTGCAGCTTTAGAAAATAGTGAAATTATGATTCATCAGCCTCTTGGTGGTATTCAAGGACAAGCAAGTGATATGGAAATATCTACAAAACATATTTTAAAACAAAAAGATAAACTTAATAAATTATTAGCACAGATGACTGGTCAAAGTCTACGACGTATAAAAAAAGATACTGATCGTGATTATTACTTGAATGCTTATGATGCTTTAGAATATGGTCTCATTGATGAGGTATTAAAAAACATAGCATAATTGCTATGTTTTTATGCGTTTTAACGATTTTTGAGCAATGAGTGCTGTTAAGATACCTGTAGGAATAGATGATATAAGCATAATAAATATATAAGGAACAACAGCTTTTGATGATATAATGAATGATATAACGATTATTTGTCCAATATTATGACATATAGCTGAAATAATAGAAGTTGATACCATCGGTAAAAAATGAAATATATGTAATATACTTAAAGCAATCGAGCTTAAAAATACCCCACCACAACTCATAAAGAATGGATATGTCATAATATTTCCTGTAAGTAGTCCTGATATAATAACACGCATAATATTAATAATCCACATTTCTTTAATACCATACATTTCTATAGCCATTAAACTAATAATATTCGCTATACCAAATTTCACACCAAAAGGCAATGGTGCAGATAAATAATGATCAACCATATGTAAAATAATAGCTATAGCACTTAAAAGAGCTAAATAAACCATTTTTCTTGTTCTCATACATTTTCCTCTATAAATTTTAAAGCAATTTGTTGTAATGTTTGATATTGCTTTAATGTATCTTTACGAGTTGGTTGCAAACGTTCAAAAGAACGTTCAACCCAATGATTATCTTTAATATAAATAAGACTTTCTTTAAAGTTTAAATCAAAAATAAAAGCTATATATGATAACCACATATCTATATGGGTTAAACGATTTGGTCCATATATCAGTTCCTTATTAGAAAATTGTTCATAAATGATTGGTGAAATAGTCTCATCATTGATTTCTTCGATAGTTCTATATAAAATATTTTCAATATTTTCTTCTTCTTTAACTCTAAAGTTATCCAACTTATCAGCATCTCTTATTAAATATATAAACATCAATGTTCGCTCATCAAATCCATTATCTATTTGATATTTATTATGTTGTTCTATGGCATTTTTTATAATTTCATCATATTGATTATCACTAATAAATTCTCTTATAAGATTTTTAGAAAATAAAAGTTCACTAGAAAACAAAGCATGATCAATGGTTTTATAATCTGCAAAACTTTGAAATTGCATCCATTGTTCAAATCGACCTATATCATGAAGTAAGGCAGTTAATGCCGCCAATTGTTTATCTTCTTGACTAAGTTTTAACTTATCACATAGATAATCAGACACTTTAACAACTTCATAAGTATGAACCAATTTAAGATGTATAGAGGGAATAGAAGTATCATAATTAGAGATATACTTATCAAATGCCTGATAAGCTATATTTAAATCAATCATGATGAAGCACCTCTAAAATAATATTCATATCATTAACATTAATTTGTCCAGGTGCTGAAGCTTTAACACCAGTAGCAAAAGTAATAGAAGAACCAGTTAATTCACCTGTAATTCTAGAAATAACACCTAATTCTCCCATAGACATCGTTACTAATGGTATATCTAACTGTACATCCATTTCCATAGTTAAATTTATAAGACGTATTACATCTTCTTTACTTTGAGGCATAACAGCAATTTTCGCAATATCAGCATCATATTTTTCCATTTTTTGCAAACGTTCAATAAGAACATCATTATCAGGTGTTTTTTCAAAATCATGATTAGACATAATCACTTTGACATTGTTACGATGAGCAATACCTATTAGTAGTGTAATAATATAATCACTACCAGAAACTTCGATATCAACCATATCAATACAACGTGCTAATAAAACCTCTCTTATAAGATCCTTATATTCTTCCTTATCTAATTCTATTTCACCACCTTCTTTTTTGGAACGACAAGTAAATAATATTGGTTTTGCAGTATTAACTCTTATATCTCTTAATAGAGATAACACTTTTTTAATATCATGAATGTCTTTATAAAAGTCAATACGTAATTCTATAAGATCATATTTTAATGTTTCAAATGATGCTAATTGAGCCATAATTTCATCATCTGTAGTTCCAACAATAGGTAAACATATTTTTGGTTTACCTTCACCTATTTTTATATTTCTAACTTGACATACTTTCATATCTTATCCTCCTCATGACATATATCTAAGAACAAACGTATTTCTTTATACGTTTGTTTATAATAATCCCTAAGCAAAAAATGTGATCCTTGTGGTATGATTCTTAAAACACTATAAGGTAAAGCTTTTGCAATATTTTGTGTATCCTCTTCTTTAATCAAATCATATTCACCTGCCATAACTAATACAGGTATTTTTATATCACTTAATGATTCATAAGAAATATGAGGTTCAGTAAGCATCAGCTTTGTTAATTTAAATGATAATCTAGCTTTTTTGGAATATATACAAAAAGGTAATAAACATCCCAAACGAATGTAGCTATTAAAAATAAAGAACGGTTTTATCATATGTGGATTAGTATTAGCGCCTAATGTAATAACATGTTTTACATGTTCTTCTTGCATAGCTAACATTAAGGCAATGATACCACCATCACTAAAACCTATAACATCATAAGCGTCTAATTTTAATGCATGAATAACTTTTATCACATCATCGCAAAGCTTTTGATAACTTATCTTTCCTTCATAATTAGCATCTAGTAAAATACATTGATAATCACAAAGATCTTTAGCGATTTGATCAAATACATGATGATTCTCTCCGTTTCCATGTAACATAATGATAGGAAACCCATGGCCTATAATCTCATAATTCATACTCATTTCACCTTCATCTTATTAGCATTATACATGATGAGCATAGTGAAATCAAGCAAGCAAAAAAGAGATTTGGTTTATCCAAATCTCTATTCCACACTAATTGTTTCATTATTAACCATTGCTTGAATTAATGATGAAGCATTATCCACACTATCTTCATTAGGAATCATATAATACAACTTATTATTTGGCATATAAGCACCACCAGTCATTGTAGTACCAGTACCAGTTAATTGAATTTGTTGAATATCCCAATCAGCCATATCATTTAATTGCATTTTAATAAGTGAAGTGATTTCACTTGATGACATATTGGTTTCAAATGATCCTGAAATAGAATCTAGTACACTAGAATAATTTGTAATAATTGCAGGTGACATGGCTTTTTTAAGCATAGCAGTCAAAAGGTATTGTTGGTTTCTAATACGATCATTATCACCATTAGGTAAACTATATCTTTCTCTTACAAAACCTAAAGCCTGATCCCCATTAACACTATTATAACCCTTTACAAAAGTATAGCCACCATGTCTAGATGTAAAGTTATAATCAGAATAAACAGATACACCACCTAAAGCATCAACCATTGTCACTAACGATGTAAAATTAACTCTTGCATAATAGTTAATATCAATATTCATAAAGTTTTCAATAGTTGCAACAGAATTTTCAACACCTGCAAGTCCAGCATGGGTTAATTTATCCTTAGCACCTTTATTAGCTAATGTAACATAATAATCTCTTGGAATAGATGTTAATAAAATCTGTTTTGTAGTTGGATTAACCGTTACAAGCATATTAACATCACTACGCGATACAGTTGAGACCTTACCACTTGTATCAATACCACTAATAAAAATTGTAAATGTTGTATTTGTAACATCAACATTCTTAGAAATATCTTCTACTTCACTTTCAATATCATAAGACCAGATAATACGCGTTTCATCCGCAAAATCTTCTTGATAATTTTCCATAAATGCATAATTAGTTTCATTGATTAATACAGCAACTACACTACTATCATACAAATCATTGCACAAAGTTTCATAATCATTAACATCTTCAGTACTAATAGAAGAATCTTCTTCATTTAAAGCTGTAATAGCAGTAGCTATATTATCACTATCATCATCACTATTATATTCTATTGTTTGACCACTTATATCTGATAAAGACTCATAATCACTTTCATCCAATACAACCACAACCATTCTATGCGTTTGTGTTGTTGTACCACTAATAGAATCCAATGCTGAATTACCTTGAGCCACATATAAAGATCCAATCATTAAGATAACACTTAATAAAACACTCACAACTTTACCTATAATATTTCTAACTTTACCTTTGCCATTTTTAGATGGTTTCATTAATAAAGCTACAAGTATATCTATAATAGCCAAAACAACAATTGCTACAATAGCATATTTCATCGGTAATATTCCTAAGTTAAATAATAAAGCCACTAATACAATAGAAGCAATTGTCTGCAGTGCAAAAATGACTTTCCAATCAGTTATTTTACGAATAATATTCGTCATTTTATCCCTCTTTTCTTTTACTTTCAAATATTATCATAATCATGTGTATATTTCAAGAAATTACAAAAAATCTTACCCTTATTAAAAAAAGGATCATTTCAGATCCTTTAAACCATACCATATTTCAAATGATACAAAGCTTCTAAGACTTCAAAAATATATGTAACAGAGAATTTACCAATAAGTGAATGATGATCATTACCTACTTTTAAAAGAAGATCAAACTTATCATCATAATCAAATTCTTCTAATTGCGTAATAACAACTTTATAAGCAGGTGTTTTAATAATTTCACGCATAATATCAGGACAATCATGAATAAATCCACCAGCTATCGAAGAAAGAATAATCATATCTCTATTAGTGAGTGTTTTGAATATTTTACGTTGTTCCTCTAAAGAATACATAGCTATACAATCTTTACCAAGATAAGATAATTCAATTTGTAATTGCATAGATATAGATTGGGTTAAGAAGTTTCCTGCAAAAATGATACGTTTACTATCATGAATTTTATCTACTATTTTAATAAGATCATCATATTGGATATTTTCATAAGTATCCTCTAGATTATGAATAACATTCTGAAAATGATCTCTAAATACTTCTTTTCCATCATTAATTGTTTCAGCTTCAGGCAATTGATGATCAAATATAAGTCTTTTAGAATCCTGATTAAAATAACTTAAATTATTAGCAACATCTCTTTTAAAATCAGCAAATGATTCATAATTGAGTTTTCGACATAACCTAGAAATAGTTGCGGTAGAAACATAGCACATATCTGCTACTTCATTAATTGTGCAATTTGGAATATGATAAATATTTTGTAATATCTTTTTAGCAGCGCCCCAATAAACATCATTAACATTTGTAGTGTTAATAAAATTGACAAGACTATAAAATGCGCTTCTCATAATTATTCCATCTCCTGTGATGGCTGCCCTTCAGCATATTTTAAAACTGTTACTTCACCAGTAGTTAAACATAAACAATTAAGTTGTCCTTTATCACCAACAGCTAAACCTCCATCAATTGCAATCTTATTACCATAATCAGGATCATACCAAACATCAAAAGAACCGTCATCATTAATAAAGCAACATGGTGTATGACCAAAGATATAAGTATAATCAGGGTTTGCTTCATTTAAATAAAAATACTCTCTGATCCAAGCCATTAATTCTTCATCATTTTCTTCCAATGGTAATTCAGGATCAACTCCAGCATGTACCATGACATAATGTTTACCTTGATAATCTAATTCTATATAACTAGGCAAAGAATCAATAAAATCAACAAGCTCTTGTATAAATATACGTTTCGTATCAAAATATTCCTCATAAGGAATAGCATCTTTTTGTAAATATTCACGAATACTGTTAACAGTTTTTTGACCTCCGTTTTGTTTCCACAAACGATAAGGATTACTCCTTTCAGAATCTAAATCATTATATTTCAAGGCAGTTTGCATTGAACGGCGCATCATAATTTCATGATTACCTTTAAGCATATGGATATTATCCATAGCTTGTACAAAATAATAGATATCAATACTATTAGGTCCCCTATCCATAATATCTCCTAAGATATAAAGTTCATCATTATCTGTAAACCCAATACGTTCTAATAAAAGCTGCAGCAATACAAATTGTCCATGAAGATCTGATATAACAAATATTCTTTTTTCCATATATCATCACCTTCCCTATCTTTATTCTAACATAATTATATTTTTTATTAAACTAAAGCTCACTTTTTTTAAAAAATTTTTTTGAATTATTGACAAGCTTACAATAAAAGAGTAAGAATAATGATGTTGAGGTGATACATATGATTAGTAATGAGTTTAATAGTACAATTTATAAGGATTTATTTTATAAATGGCTGGTTGCTAATGAAGAGGATTATCAAAAAGATCATGTTAGAATGGAGTATGTAGAGCCTAACAAGCGTTATTTGGCATTAAGTTTCCAAATGGATAAAATTTATGGTGAAGTAACTATATGGAATAATAATATTGTAGAAGAAGAGATTCATCAAAGAGAAGATAAGAAATTATTATTCTATTTACATTATACAATTATTGATTTAGCTCAATGCATTGATATGTTTAATGAATTTTATAGTAATATGTTAAAACATAGTAAGACCAAAGATATTTATATTGCATTAGTATGTACTAATGGTTTATCAACGAGTGTTTTTGCAAGTGAAATTGAAGAAATTTGTGAATTAGAAAATATTCATTTAAATGTTGTGTCAATGTCATTGGATCGCTTATATGAGAATTATCAACGCTATGATGCTATTTATTTAGCACCGCAGATTGCCTATCAGCAACCTCAAATTACTGCTTATACACATCGTGAAAAACCTATTTTTTGTGTGGATACAACACTATTTGCCACCAAAGATTATCGTAGTATTTTAAGAAATATGCGTGAAAATTTAGAAAAACAAAAAAATGAGGACTAACCTCATTTTTATATTGAGCCTAATAATAACCAGCCTAAACATCCACATGTAATTACAAATACAATAGCATATGGTACAACCAAATAAGCTGCTAAAGCTTTATTTTGTTTAAATTCATCTTCTACTTCACTTGATATCATAACAAGCATAATCGTTGCTAAAACAAGATAAGGAATATCTAAGACTCCTAAAACTACTAACATTGATATCATAGGTAATGATATAAACATGAAAATCATAAAACCTATATATATAACCCAAAGTAATCCCCATAAGAGTAATGCTATTCTTTTAAAATTATTATCAATCCATTGAGCCATAGAATACCTCCTCGTATAGGTATAGTATACCACAAATAATCAAAACAACAAGTAAAAAAACACCACTACAACGAGGATGCTAAAGCATTAAAATAATTTTCAATACCATCACTTATAGATATAGCTAACTTTTTTTGATACTTATTACTTTTAAGTTGTCCTCTCTCATTACTATTAGATAAAAAGCCACATTCAATCAATACGCCTAAAGAGGCAGTATTGCGTAAAATATAAAAACTGCATGATGAAATATTTTTTTGTGTGCCAGTTACCTTTTTCATACTTTCATGTATAATATTAGCTAATTTTTTACCTTCACTACTATTTTGATAATAAAATACTTGTGAACCCCATGAATTATTAGTGGCTGAATTTAAGTGAATACTTAAAAAAATATCTGGATGATAAGCATCAATAGCTAATGCACGTAGATACATATCATCCTGTTTAGAATAATTATAGTTGCGTTTCGTCATATCTTGATCATCTGTTCTAGTTAAATAAACAGTTGCACCCCGTGATTCCAACTCTGTTTTTAAAACAAAACTAATTTCTAGATTAAGATCATCTTCATTAACACCACCAACACTAGCACCATTATCCAATCCTCCGTGTCCTGGGTCTAGTACAATCACTTTCTTATCTAAAGTTTGAATATTATCCACTTGAATCACAGGTTTATATAAAAAGGCACATAATGCTAAAACAATTATCATTGATGTTAATTTTTTCATTTTATCACCCATTTGATTATATGAAAAAAATAATTATTTATCTCTTGATCCACCAACAATTAAAGCCATAAGCATAACACCTACAAACACACCACCATTAAAAGTAACAAAATAACTAACCCAAAGCATTCACACCACTCCTCTTTATTATAAGAAGAAATGCGTTACTTTATGTATTATTTATTCTTTTTTTCATATCTCTTCCAATCGTTAAAAGCATTGTGATATAACAAGCACTGCCACCAATAAAATTACTAATAGCTTCACTAATAAAAACGCCATCAACACCAATATAGCGTGGAAGAATAATAGTCAAAGGTGCAACAATAATCACTTTTCTAAAAACCGAAAAGAAAACAGCTTGTTTTGATTTACCTAATCCTACTGCTACAGATTGTCCACACATTTGAAAAGACATCATAAAGAAACCAAAGAAATATAAACGGATAGCACGTGTACCATCAGCCACAATTTCACTATTATCAGAAAAAATACGAATATATACCTCTGGAAATAATGTAACAGATAACCATACAATAAGCATTAAAGCTAAAGCTGCAATCGTTGTGAATTTAATCGCATCAATTACCCTTTTATATTCTTTTGCACCATAATTATAACCTAAAACCGGCTGACTAGCATTCGCTATACCTTGGCCAAACAAAGAAGTAACTTCTCTCATGGAATTAATAATTGTCATAATCGCCACATACAAGTCGCCACCATAAATCTGTAATGTTGAATTACAAACAATACTTACAACAGAATTTGTAATCCCCATCATAAATCCAGCTGTTCCTAAAGAAAAGATTTTTTTAACATAATCCCATTTTAATTTCATACAACTCATTTTTAATTTTAAAATAGTACGCTTACTCGTTAGAAACTGAAAAGTCCAAATGGCTGAAAGTAGCTGTGAAAAAACAGTTGCCAAAGCAGCTCCACTAACACCCATATCAAAATAAAAAATAAACAACGGATCCAATATAATATTCGCAATAGCACCTAATAAAACTGTCATCATACCAATCTTCGCAAAGCCTTGACTATTAATAAAATAATTGAGTCCTAATTCTACTAATACAAATAAAGTACCCACTAAATAAATAGACAAATAACTATTAGCATAGGAAAAAGTATCTTCACTTGCACCAAATGCCCATAAAACAGGTGTCTTAAAAATATAGAAGAAAATCATAATAATAACACCAAAAATCAATAACAAAGTAAAAGAATTCCCCATAATTTCTTCTGCTTCATCATTATCACCTTTTCCTCTTGCGATAGAACATAATGGCGATCCACCCATACCAAATAAATTAGCAAATGCCGTAATAATTGTAATCACAGGCAAACAAATACCTAGTCCACTCATTGCCAAAGTTGCATTACTACCAATACGACCAATATAAATACGATCAATCACATTATATAAAACATTAATCAATTGTGCGACAATCATTGGCCCTGCCAAAGATAAAATATGTTTTGACACTGAACCAACCGCAAAATTATTCTGATTATCATTCATTTTCCTCTCACCTCGCATCTATTATAATTCTAACTTTTATATTTTAAAAGAGCTTTTCTCAAACCTCTTCACTAACATAATTATCAATACAATAACCCATTATTCCAAACAAAAATGCTCCCAACAAATAAATAAAATCATTATCTGATAAAAAATAATATACGATTTCATAAAAATCTCCAACTAATTCAATATCACCATCAGCTATCAAATCAGAGACATAGTTAAAATGATAGTAGAACATAATTATAAAAAATATAACACAAACAATCATCACTACATAACATATAATAGCCAAAGAACGATGTACTGTCTCATATTCAATTTCTTCTCTGTCCATTTTTTAAAACCTCCAAAATGATTCTACATAACCATTATGGGATTAAAATGTGAGTTTATATGATACAATTCAGCAAATAGGTAACATTTATATCATCTAATGATGATTGCTTATTTACTTTTAAAATTTGAAACCATAGTAAGAGCTCTTGCTGTCTTTTTAATTTTGTATTAAAATAATAATGTGCCAAAATTAAGGAGGAATTATAATATGGATACATTAACAACTATTAAGAATATTATTTACGATCAACTTGATATTATTCCAGAAAAAATAAAATTAGAAACTACTCTGGAAGAGCTAGATATCGAAGCATTGGATAGAGTTCTTATATTAAACGATTTAGGAGATGAATATCATTTATATCTTGAGGATAATGAAGATTTAATAACAATAGCAGATTTAGTCGATTATGTCGAAAGAGAAATCAAAAATAATGGTTAACAATAACATTATAAAAGATAAAAAACAGCAACCTGCTGTTTTTTAATATTGTTTTGTATAAAAACAACAAAGAAACTAATCATCAATAACAAGTATCAAATTTATATTTCTTCTAATAATTTGCATAATATTATACATTTTATATAATCATTCAATATCTTTTTTCATATGACAATGAGGACAATATTCATCAAGATATTCTTCACCATATCTTATATAACCATTTTTTAAATAAAAATCACTTGCACGTACTTGTGCTGATAAATAAACTGTATGATATCCTAATTCCTTAGCTTTATTTTCTAAAATTTCTAGAATTTGAGAGCCAAGATGCAAATGACGATATGCTTTTAAGACAGCAATTCTACCTAATATCATCTGATGATGATCATCATACATACGAGCGCATCCTACAGGTTGATGATCTTTATATAGTACCAAATGTAAACAATGATGATCCATATCATCAAATTCTACTTGAAATCCTTGCTCCTTCACAAACACTTCTTCTCTTATCATTTTAGCTTCTTGAGGTAATTGTTCATAAAATTGATATGTCATCTTTAAGCTCCTTTGGAAAAAATACTTTTTGGTCAGATTTATAATTTTTAGAATTGAGTATAGCTGATACAATTTCAGACTTTAATGGTAATGGTGATAATTGGTTATGACGATCTAAGATTTCTATTTCATTAAAGTTATCTCCATAATGAAGATAAGGAATTTGTTTTTGATTATCAGTGATAATATAATAACGTGGATCGTAACCATGTTTTATCGCCATGTTTTTGATTTCTTCTACTTCTTGTATATCATCAAAATCCACATATTTAAACAATCTTCTATTTAGAAAGCGTAATGATAAATCTTTTAAAATAGCATCATCTTCTTTAGAAAATTCTCTAAAATAATATAAGATAACCGATTCATCAAGATTGGTAAAATCCGTATTGGTTTCTTTATTTTCTAAGAATGGTAAAATATATTTCATATTTGTTTTAAAGATATAATGTTGATGATAAAGGTCTTTGACTCTTAAGAAAATACTTTGAAATAGATGTTCATAGCTTCTTGCTGTAGGATGATAATAAACCTGCCAATACATATGATAACGAGCTAATATATAGTTTTCAATAGCTTGAACACCTGATTCTTTATATACAATATGATCATCTTTAATACGCATAGTACGTAGTATTCTAGACATATCAAATTGACCATAAGTGGTTCCACTCATATATGAATCTCTAAGTAGATAATCCATTCTATCAGCATCTAATTGACTAGATATCATTTGTATTAAAGCTTGGTTTGGATGCGAATGTTGAATGATAGAGGCCACGTCATAAGGCAGTTCTTCATAAAAATCAACCAATATATCATGAACTTCACTATCTTCTAAAATAAGACGAACTGTCATATCTTCATGATTATCATGAAAAACACCTTCAAAAGAATGCGAAAAAGGACCATGACCGATATCATGAAGTAACCCTGCAATCATCACACATAGCTTATCATAATCACTCAAATAATGATCTAAGCATTCAGTTTCTAACATACGTCTAACGGTTTGATAAACACCTAAAGAATGAACAAAGCGTGAATGTTCAGCACTTTGAAAAACTTGATGTGTACCACCTAATTGTTTAATTCTTCTAAGGCGTTGCACTTCTTGAGCATTTATCAAACGCCATATAATCAAATGATCAACACGTATATAATCATGAATGGCATCACGCATAACACGTTTTTCTAATAATTCATTTGATTGAAGTTTAAAATCTTCTTTAAATCCCATAATCATCACCTATTCATATTGTATCAAATACCAACAATATTTTAAAGCATATGATTTGTCTTAAAGGTTAATAATATGTATAATACAATTATAGGAGGTAGTTAACATGTTAAGTGAAAAAGTTGGAAATTTATTGAATGATCAAATTAATAAAGAAATGTATTCTGCATATTTATATTTGGATTTTGCGAATTTTTATGAGAGAAAAGGATTAGATGGTTATGCTAATTGGTATGATATTCAAGCTAAAGAAGAAATGGATCATGCGATTGGTATATTAAGATATTTACAGGATAATGATTATGTTGTTACATTATCAGCAATTGCTAAACCTGATAAAGAATTGGTTAATTTAGATGATCCATTAAAATATGGTTTAGAACATGAAAAATATGTTACAAGCTTGATTCATAATATTTATGGTGCTGCTTATGAAGAAAAGGATTTTAGAACGATGAAGTTCTTGGATTGGTACGTAGATGAACAAGGTGAAGAAGAAGTGAATGCAAATGATTTATTAACAAAGTTTGAATTATTTGGACATGATCCACAATCACTTTATTCATTAGATAGTGAATTAGCTACTAGAACATATACACAAGCATCTATTTTAGGAACAACCGATGAATAAAAGCGTTTTAAACGCTTTTTTCTTATGCTATAATAGCCTAGGAGGAAAGAAAAATGTATACAACAATTAATCAAGCTTATGAATATATATATTCTAAATATAGTCATCCTATTGATATTGCCATTATCTTAGGATCTGGACTTGGACCTTTAGCTAATGAAATTGAAAATCCTGTTATTATTGACTATAAAGATATTCCAGGTTTTCCTATTTCAACCGTGCCAGGACACGAAGGAAAACTTTATATTGGTAAAATATCTGGTAAAACTGTTTGTGCCATGAAAGGACGTTTTCATTATTATGAAGGTCATGATATGGATGTTGTGACTTTACCAATTCGTGTATTTGCGAAGCTAGGTATTAAGTATTTATTTGTTACGAATGCTTGTGGTGGTATTAGAGAAGATTTGAATCCAGGACAAATTACTTTGATTAGTGATCATATTGGTTTATTTGCGCCTAGTCCACTTCGTGGTCCTAATTTAGATGAATTTGGACCTCGTTTTAAAGATATGACTGAAGTTTATTCTAAAGAATTGCGAGATATTGCTTATCATGCTGCTAAAAAAGTAAACGTTAATTTAAAAGAAGGCGTTTATTGTTTCTTTAAGGGACCGATGTTTGAAACACCTGCAGAAATTAGAGCGTTTAAGGCAATGGGTGGAGATATGTGTGGTATGTCAACAGTTCCTGAAGCAATCGTTGCTAGACATTCAGGTATGACAACTTTAGGTATTTCTCTTGTTACAAATAAAGCTGCTGGCTTATCTATCAATCAATTGGATCATAAAGAAGTAATGGAAGCAGCTGACAGGGCTGAAGAAGATTTGGTCAAACTTGTAAAAGAAATCATTAGTGAAATGTAAGAATGCAAAAATGCATTCTTTTTTATATAAAAAGGAAATACCTAACGTATTTCCTATATTTCAAACAACGCTTTGATATCATCAATACTCATAGAAGATAGTGTACCATCATTACCTTCTACAAATGTATCAGCCAAATCTTTCTTTTGACTTTGTAAATCCATAATTTTTTCTTCAATACTATTTTTCATAATCAATGAAAACACTTGAACATTTTGATTTTGCCCAATACGATAAGCTCTATCAGTTGCTTGATTTTTAGCTGACATATTCCACCATGGATCATAATGTATGACAGCTTGAGCACTGGTTAGATTTAATCCTGAGCCTCCTGCTTTTAATGATATTAAAAACAGTGTTGTATCATCATTTTGAAAAGCATCTATCATTTTTTTACGTTTTATTTTAGATACTGATCCTTCTAATAAATAATAAGAAACATGTTCTTTTTGACATTGTTCTTCTAATAATTCTAATACTGAAGTAAATGAAGAAAACAATAATATTTTCTTATGACTATTTTCTAATGAATGAATCAATTCCATGCATCCTTTCATTTTTGATGAAGGTTCATCAATATCTTCATAAAGCAAGCGTGGATCTTGACATAGTTGTCTAAGTCGTGTCAGTAATGCTAATATTTCTACTTGGCCAACATGAGGCATATTAAGTTTTTCATGCAATGATTGATTAGCTTGAACAAGAGACGCTAAATAGAGTTTTTCTTCTTCTTCATTAAATTGCAAATAAAGTGTTTGTTCTATTTTTTCTGGTAATTCTTTTAAAACATCTGTTTTGTTTCTTCTTAAAACAAATGGCGATATCATATTTTTTAATTGTGACTGTTTTTCTTCATCATGTTCATTAATAATTGGTTTTTCATAGTTATTCATGAAATAATGATAATTATATAGATAATAAGGCATCAAAAAATCAAAAATAGACCATAATTCTGATAATGAATTTTCAATAGGTGTACCTGTTAAAGCAAAGCGTTGTTTTGCTTTAAGCATCTTAACTGTTAATGCATTTCTTGTTTTTGGATTTTTAATGTATTGTGCTTCATCTATGACGATTGTATGAAATTGATAGTTTTGATATAGATCAATATCACGACGCATATAGTCATAAGATGTTATGACAATCTGGTAGTCATTGATTGTTTGAATTAGTTCTTCACGTTTAGCTTTAGTACCATAAATACATAAATATTTTAAATCCTTGGAAAACTTCTCTATTTCATCAGCCCAATTCAACAATAGACTGGCAGGGGTAATTACCAAATGAACACCAGCATCTTTTAAAGAATCAAAATAAACAATCATCTGTAAAGTCTTTCCTAACCCCATATCATCAGCTAAAATACCACCAAAACCATATTGTTCCATCATTCTTAACCATTGATAACCTTCAATCTGATACTCTCTTAAAATAGATTCATAACGTTTTGGTACATCAAAATGGGTTTGTTTTAATGATAAATCATTTAACCATTGATCAAATTGTTGTGATCTAGAAAAATGTAAAGAAGAATCTTGTGACATTAAATGATCTAATTCAAATAAACGATATGTTGGGACTTGTATTTCTCCATTTGTTAAATCTAAATTTTTTAAATGTAATGAATCTGTTAATGCTTCTAATTCACTCAATTCATTATTTTCTAATGACAATATTTTACCATCTTTTAACTTATAAAATTTACGTTTCTTCTTATAAGCTTTTAAAATATCCATTAATTCTTCTTTTTGAACATTAACACTATCTATTTGAATAGACAATAAACCATTACTAATACGAACTCCTATTTCAATATCCAATGGCTGATTCTTAGAAATATCCTTAAGTGCATCACTAACATATATCGTACAATAATTTGATAAATAAGGTAATCCTTCTTTAATAAACTGATAAGAGAATTCATGATCATATTGTAAATAAATAATATGATCTTCAATATCCTCTATATAAGGTTTAATATAATCTTCAATAAGATCCGCTTCTTTTGATTTATGATCATTATCATCAAACCCATAAGCCAAACCATCATCATAAATATATTCAATCTGTAAACATATTTGTCCATCGTTTGTCATATCACCATAAAGATTAATCATATTTTCTTGATGATAATCATTAAATATATCAGTATTTAATGATATATCTTCCATTAAATCAACTAAAATATATTTATAAAAATCATTCAAAGATTCCTTACTGATATATAAACCACCTCTAATATCCATCAGTTTTTTGATAAAAGTTAATGTTTTTTGAGGTTCATGAAATTCATAACGATATAAAATATCATTTTCTAAACTATATAAATAGTTAGATGACATAAGCATATTTTCAATATTTTGGTATTCTTTAAAATCTAAAATATAATTATTATTTTCTTGATGTAAATCTAATGGTATTTGCATATAACGCTTATCAAATGCTATATCACTATAAGTTGAAGGTAGACTATTCATCATATCAAAGAATTCATCCATATGATGATCATTAATGATAAGGCTTTTAATAACACCAGTTTGTATTAACTGATTTTTTAGAAAGCACTCTTTTGTAAAATTAATTATTTCTTTAGAATCTTCATCAAATGCATCATAACTATGAATAAATTCAAAATTCTTACCATATTTAAGGTTTTCATGATGTTCAATGGCATTTAAAAATGTTTCTATATTTTTTACTATATAGCCTTGATTATTATTGATTACACGCAGTGTCATTAATAAAGAATCATTGTTTTGTTTAATATATGTTTTTAGTTGATATTGTTTACTTGACAATGGTACTAAGGAATCTCTTACTAATTGATCCTTATATAATGAGATAAGATCATTGGCTTCTTGTTGTTTTTTTGTAAGAATACGTTGCTTTCTATTTTCTTCTATTTGTTGAAGTTGTTGGTATTTGGATACTTCAGGTGCTTTTTCATAGAAATAAGGAAAATGATCAATGTTTTGTTTTCTTAAATAAAGTAATATAGCAGCCTCATGACGACATCCGTTAACACCACACGTACATGAATATTGTATAATTTCACCATCAGCATTGATTTTCATAGATGTAACATATTTATTACGGCCATCATTAACTCTAGCATTAACTCTCACACATTGACTAGATTCGTCTAATGAAATCGTCATTCTCTCCAATAATTGTGAAATATCCATAATACGCCCAAAACGATATTCTTTTTCATCATTAACTATTCTTCTTATTTCACGATCTTGAATATGCATAAGCTCACCCCTAGTAATTTATTATATCATAAAACTAGTTCAAAAAAAGAATGAATTATTTTTTTATAAAACAAAAGCAAGATAGCTTACTATCCTGCTTAATCGATATATTCTAATGTTTGCGTTTTTTCAACTAATTGTTTTGCCAATAATGTATTGAAAGTAGAATTACCATTGATATCATCACTTAAGAAACATGGTGGTACTTCACCATCTTCAATAGCCTCATTATCTTCATCTGATAAATCAATGCCTTCTAACCCATCAGATAATAAATAAGATTTAAAATCTAAGAAATGATCTTTAAATTCCTTTTCTAAAGCTTCATTAGCTTCATCACTATCATTTCTAGTAGTTAATCCAATAATAATATAATTTTTAATATCATATTCATCAATAATATTGTTATAAAAAGTAATAAGATTTTCAGAAAAATATTCATCTTCATCATCATAATTACCCATTAAAAATATAACAATATCTTCTTCATTAATATCCTGCTTAGTAAATTCTACATGTGCTGTACCTTCAATTGTCTTCGCTTCACCAGCACTAGATCTAGTAAATGTATAAGATCCATTACTATACTTTATAGTACCTTCAATACCATCAATTGTACATGTAGGAATAGATGAACTATCACTTTGTAACAAAGTGCTTGTAGAGCCATTATTGTTATAAAGTTCTATAGATACTGCACTTGTATCTTCAGGTATACTTATCCCTTTAATATAAAGAGGATAAGCGTTAAGTCTTGCAGCTATATCCCTCGATGTAAGTTCTTTACCACCAAATGTTGAAATCTTTAAATCAATCTCATCTTCTAATTTAGTAGGATATCCATTATTCATGACTGTTTGACTATCACCAATACATATAATCCTAGCATTAGAGTTTGTCACTGTTTCTTCTACGGTTTCTTCTTTTGTTTCTGCTTCCTCTTCAACACTACTTACTTCTTCAGTTTGTTCCTCATCATTTGAAAACAATAAATCATAACCAAAATAATGATAAGCTGTCAAAAAACCTAAAATACCAACCAATACAACAATAATAAATCCTGTCAATAATTTATGAGTTTTCATTAGTACTTGTATCCATATCCATAACCATATCCATTATGGTATGAATCAGCTTTTGTTAAAACTGTACCAATAATATTGACATTACTTTGTTTTAGCATTGATAAAGCGTTCATGGCATCCTTTCTATTAGTATCCTGGCATGAGCAAATGAATAATGTCCCATCCACTGCATAAGAAACTGGAACAGCATCACTAACATTTGAAATTGGTGGGCAGTCAATAATAATGAAATCGTATGATTTTTTGAGTTCAGAAATAAAGTTTTTGAATGTATTTGAGCCTAATATTTCATTTGGATTAGGTACTTTATTACCTGAAGTCAAAACAGTTAAATAACCTGCAAAAGAATTGTCAGTAATTCTTTTAAAGTATTCTTGATCAATTCTATTTGATTTAGAGAAATCTCTTAAAGCGTTAGTTAGACCTGTTTGATTAGAAATATTCAAGTATTGATGTAATCTTGGTTTTCTTAAATCGCAGTCTATAATTAATACTTTTTCATATTTAGCTGCAAATATAATGGCTAAATTTAAAGCAGTTGTTGTTTTTGATTCAAATGGTTGTGTAGAAGTGATGGCAATAGAAGAAATATCATTATCTACTGTAGAGAATTCTATATTAGTCCTAATATGTCTATAAACTTCACCATAATCAAATTGTGAATCACCATTTTGTGTTAATAAGGTAAACCCTTTTTTTTGCTTTCTTGTTTTTTTGTTAAACATTACCCTTTTCTCCTTTTCATTAATTGAGAGAATAATCCCTTTTTGACATAATGTGTTGTTTCAACATTTTCATTTTTTAATATATGTATAGGATTTCTATACATTAATATTTGAAGATCGTCTTCGCTTACTTCTTTTTTTAGTAATTGATAAACTCTATCAAAATTAGGTGACCTTTCACTATCAGCACGATGTGTATCGGTAGCAATACAATGAATCAGATTATGTCTTAATAATTCATAAGCATTTTCTTGAATTGTTTTACCATGCAATCCTAAAAAACTAGTAGAATTAACTTGAATTATATAGCCATTATCAACAAGATTTTCCACTCGTTCAATGTCCATACCACCTCTAAAATATCTTTCTATATGAGCTATAACTACCTTATAACCTGCTTGACGAACTTCGTATAATCTTTCTTCAAATTCATCATCTTCATGATGTTTTTTTCTAACATCAAACTCACATAAAAGCGTATTAGTTCCTTCAATAGGAATAACCCACTTATTTTTCAATTGACTCATATATTCGTCATTAAGAAATAATTCTGCACCTCGAAAAACAGCTATATCATTGTCTTTTCCAAGTTGTGCCAATTCATCTATACGTTTTGTAAAACGATTTATATCATCACCATTATGCTTTCCACAAACTAAATGTGGTGTAGCAATAATACCTACAACTCCCATGTTTTTAGCTTTATTTAAAGCTTTCAAAGCATCTTCTTTAGTAGGTATGCCATCATCAATATTCCAGGCATAATGCCCATGTATATCAATGTACTTCATTACTTATCCTCAAAATATGGAATAACACCTAATACAGGTAATTCAAAGTATTTTTCAGCTTCTTCTTTACTATGAATATGTGTATCCAACATAAATTTAATAAAATAATAACCACAGCTTAATACAATACCAATTAAACCAGCAATGGCAACATTTCTAGTAAAGCTTGGTGATGAAGGACTTTCAGCTACTTCTGCTTTATCAACGGTAATCATATTGTCAACATCTAATTTTTCTTTAATCTCTGCATAGAAAACATCAATCGTTGTATCAACAATTTCTTTACTTAATTCTGGATCTACTGTTGTAGCAGAAATATTAATAATCATAGTATCAGATTCATTCGATACACTAATACAACTTTGAATTTCATCTCTTTCCATATCTAATTGATCAGCAACTTCTCCTAAAATTGTTGTTCCACCAATAAGTTCAACATAATTGTTAATCATTGATGTATTAACACTAATAGAACTTGTATCACTAACTGTTCCGCTATCACTACTTGTTTCCATTTTAGGGAATATACGAGCTGTAGATGTATATTTGCTAGGAATCACAAATATTGTAATTGCTGCTGCAATAATCATACAAACAAGTGTGATAATAATAATCTTCCCTAATCTTTTCTTTAAGTATTCGAATAATTCAAGCAAATTTATCTCAATTTCTTCATTCATTTCTTCCATTATTCATTTACCTCCTCATTCATTATTTCTTTAATGGTCGCAGTTGCATTAGCAACGGTTTCTTCATCTGGAACCATCGTATATAACTTACTATTTGGCATTGAATACAATCCATAAGTTAATAAACCGGTTCCATCTAAATACTGATTGGTCATTTCATAACCAGTCATATCATTTAATTGATAATTAATAATCGTTAAGATTTCTTCAGAAGTCATATTTGTTTCAAAAGTACCTTCAACATTTTCTAATATTTCCTGATAATTAGATAATACTTCAGGAGTTATTAATTTCTCAATAATAGCCATTAAAACAGCTTGTTGGTTTTGAATACGATGTCTATCTCCAGATGCATAAGCATATCTTTCTCTAGAGAAAGCTAAAGCTGTAGCCCCATCCATATGATTTTCACCTTCATATATCGTAATAGAACTATTTGTATGAGGTGTAAAAGTTAAATCACTATAAACATCAATACCACCTAAAACATCTACAATATTAACTAATGAAGTAAAATTAATACGATAATAATAATCAATATCAACATCTAATAAATTACTAATCGTATTTACAGTCTCATTTACACCATAAATACCTGAATGTGTCAACTTATCCTTAGCATTAAAAGAAGCTAAAGTGACATAATAATCTCTAGGAATACCAGTAAATAAAATCTTATGAGTATTCATATTAACACTCATCACCATATTAACATCGCTTCTTGATCTTGTAGATACGGCACCATATGTATCAATACCTGTAATACAAATATTAAAAACACCATTATTAACAGCACCTGTATTCGCAATATTTTCAATTTCCTCTTGAATTTCAACTTGATAAATAACTCTTGTATCTAATTCAAAATCTTCATGTTCCTCTTCTAGCATACTACGATAAGCTTCATTAACAACGATTGCTTCTACTGAACCATCATATAAGCTATCTGCAAGATAATAAAAATCACTATAAGACGTATATTCTGCACTAATATTCTCTCTCAATTCACTTAATGCTGTAGTTAAATTCTCTTGATCAGTTTCCTGATTAATACCAATTTTTTGTTCATTAAGATCAACTAATTCTTCATAATCACTACTAGCTAATACAATAACAGACATAGCATTTGTCTGATATGTGCCATTCACAAAACTAGCTAAATAACTATTCCCTTGATTAATCATCACACAACCAATAATCAAACCTACAGAAACAATAACTGCAATGATTCTTGAAATGATTGATCTAATTCCTATATCTTTAGCCTTCAGCTGTAATAAGAAATTTAAAATCCATAATAATATAATACCCACTATAACAGGAATAAGATATTTTTGTGGAAGAATATTTATCTTTATAAGCATATATAAAAAGATACAACTCACAACAAATTGTAACCCAAGAAATACTTTTGCAGATAGTATTTTCCTGATTTTATTCATTTTTCCTCCCCCATTGAAATAAATAACAGAACACTACGTTCCGTGATGGATTATAACATATAATCTTATAAAACAAAACATTCTTTTTTATAAAAATTTGATTTTTTCTTCATATATTCTTTAAATTTTATAAAAAAAGAGAAAATTTTGCTTTTCTCTTACAAATCTATATTCGGTAATGTAAATCCTCGACCTTTAACACTATGGATATCATTACTGATAATAAATGCTGTTGGATCAATGTTTAATATAAGTTCATTAACTTGCGGATATTGTCTGGCACTGACTACTGAAAGTACAGCAAATTGAGGCTCATGTAAATAACCAGTTGTTACATTGACAAATGTACAGCCACGATTGATATCTTTAAATAAAGCATCTGCAATTTCCTGATGTTTTGAAGATATAACTAATACTTGAATATTTCTTTCACCAATAATCAAAACTTTATCTAATACATAATTAGATATAACAACAGCTATAATACCATATAAGATACCTTCAAAACTAGAAAAGAATATCTGCATAAATAAAATCATAATATCACAAGCATTAATAATAGAGGCTAATGAAATACCTGTTTTTTGATTAATAATCAATGGTGGAACATCCATACCACCAGTACTATAACCTCTTCTAAAAACAATACCCAACCCTATACCAATACAAACACCAGCATAAATAGTACACAATAGTACGTCATTAGAAACATTTTGTAGTTGTTCAATATTTTCAAATATTTCTAGAAAAATTGGAAATGCAAAGGAACTTAATAATGTTCCAGCAATAAAAGTTTTACCTATAAATATAAATCCAATCACTAACATAAGCATATTAATAACAAATACAATATTTGTATAATCAATATTCAATATTTTTTCTAAAGTTAAAGCAATACCTGTTGCCCCACCAACAATCAAATTGGCAGGTATTGCAAATACAGCATAGCCAAAAGCTAATATAGCATTTCCGATTAAAACAAGTAAGATATCACTTATGACTTTTTTCATCTATTCACCTTCCTTTACAATTGACTTTAAATAAGCATAGATACAATCATCCAATTCGCCATCTAAGATGGCTTTAGGATTATTGGATTCATAATTACTACGATTATCTTTAACCATTGAATATGGATGTAAAACATAAGATCTTATTTGACTACCCCATTCAATAGCTTTTTGTTCTCCTTTAATATCACTTAATTTAGAAGCTTGTTCCTCTAACATGAGTTGATAGAGTTTTGATTTTAAAGTAATCATCGCTTGTTCCTTGTTTTGTAATTGAGAACGTTGTGATTGACATGTAACAACAGTATTGGTAGGAATATGGGTAATACGGATAGCTGAATCGGTTTTATTGATATGTTGACCTCCAGCCCCTGATGCTCTAAAGGTATCAATACGTAAATCATTTGGATCAATTTCTATTTGAATATCATTATTGAATTCAGGCATCACATCTACTGAGGCAAAAGATGTATGTCTGCGTTTATTAGAATCAAATGGTGATATTCTTACTAATCGATGGACACCTTTTTCAGCTTTTAAATGACCATAGGCATTATAACCAACAAAACGCATGGTAACTGATTTTAAACCAGCTTCTTCACCATCTAAATAATCCAAAACCTCTACTTTATACCCTTTTTTATCCCCATATCGATCATACATACGCATAAGCATACTAGCCCAATCCTGAGATTCTGTTCCACCAGCTCCAGGATGAATTTCTAAGATAGCATTATTATGATCATATTCTCCAGAAAATAACAATGTTTTTTCGAATTCTGATAAGTCATGATCAAACGATGTATAATCTTCATCTAAAACAGCTTGAAATTCTTCATCATTGCTTTCTTTAACATAATCATAGGTTTCTTCTAATTCATTGAGTTGATTCAACAACGAATCATAAGAATCAACTTGTTTTTGCATAGCACTTAATTCATCATATACTTTTTTGGCATGATCTTGATCATCCCAAAAATGTTCATCCATAGTTTGTAAAGTTTTACCTTCAATTTCTCTTTTTAAGCCTTCAATATCTAAAGAAATATATAATTCGTTCATTAAAGAACGGGCTTTTTCAAGCCCATTTTTTATTTCATATAATTCCATTACTTAAACTCCAAATCAATTTTCACAGATGGAATCTGCTTCTCCTGTTCACTACCAGGAGCAATACCCATATGAACAATATTTCTAGCAATATCCAAGGCAATAGATTCAGTCATTTGTTCAAACATATAGAAACCTTCTTCAGTATATTCCTGTAAAGGATCTTTTTGCGCATAAGCACGTAAATAAATACCATTTCTTAATTTTTGCATAGCATCAATATGATTAATCCAAGAATGATCAATGATACCTAATAATACACGTCTTTCATAGTTCAATTTGATTTCAGGTGGTAAATCTTTATTAAAGCGATTTTGATATTGAAGATAACATACTTCTGATAAACTCTTTTGAAGTTTTTGTGGATCATGTTCTACCACTTCTTTATTTTTAGCTTCTAAACGTGCCAATAACATATAATTTTTACCAACAAAATTCAAAACGCCATCCACATCTACGCTGTCTTGTTTATCTTCATGTTTCGTATAACTCTTTACAGCATGTTCTATAGATGTTTCAAACATTCCTTTGACAATTTCACCTAAATCAGTTTGTGACATGATATCATCACGTTCTTTATACATAATTTCACGTTGTTGACGCATAATATCATCATATTCTAGTAAGTGTTTACGAACATCAAAGTTTTGACCTTCTACACGTTTTTGTGCACTTTCAATAGATTTTGTAACTGTTTTACTTTCAATAGCTTCATCTTCTAAGAATTGTTCCGTAAATTGAGCAACTCTTTCACTCGCAAATCTTTGCATCAAATCATCCTCAAAAGATACAAAGAATAAAGAACAGCCAGGATCACCTTGTCTTCCAGAACGACCTCTTAACTGATTATCAATACGTCTAGACTCATGTCTTTCACTACCAATAACCATCAATCCACCAATTTCAGCCACACCAGGGCCTAATTTAATATCAGTACCACGACCAGCCATGTTAGTTGCAATGGTAACAGCACCTTTAACTCCTGCTTTTTCAATGATTAATGCTTCTTTAGCATGGTTTTTAGCATTTAAAACATTATGTCTAATTTTTCTTTTAGTAAGCATTTTACTTAATAGTTCAGAGGTTTCAACAGATACAGTACCTAATAAGATAGGTTGTCCATAAGCATGTCTTTTTTCAACCTCATCACAAATAGCTTTATATTTAGCACTTTGTTTGGCATAGACTAAATCTGGTTTATCATCACGAATGACAGGTTTATTGGCTGGTATTTCAATAACACGCATGTTGTAAATAAGTCTAAACTCTTCTTCTTCAGTTTTAGCTGTACCTGTCATACCAGCTAATTTATTGAATAATCTAAAGAAGTTCTGATAAGTAATAGTTGCTAGTGTGACAGTTTCTTCTTTGATTGGTACACCTTCTTTTGCTTCAATGGCTTGATGTAAACCATCACTATAAGCACGTCCTGGCATCACACGACCAGTAAACTGATCAATAATCATGATACTTGCGTTTCTAATATCATGTGATCCATCTTCTGTAGCAATCATATATTCAACATCGCGGCTCATCGTATAATTTGCTTTTAATGCTTGATTAATACGATGTACTAAAGCTGTATGTTGAGGATCATAAAGATTTTGAATTTTAAATCCTTTTTCAGCTTTACTTATACCTTCAGGGGTTAATGTAACTGTTTTTGATTCAACATCAATTTCATAGTCTATATCTTCTTTTAATGATTTTACAAATTTATCAACTTGAATATATAAAGCAGCTGTATTTTTCTTACCGCCGGATATAATTAATGGTGTACGTGATTCATCAATTAAGATAGAGTCAACCTCATCCACTAAAGCAAAGTTTAATGGTCTTAAAACTTTATCTTCTAATCGTGTTACCATATTATCACGTAAATAATCAAAACCAAGTTCAGCATTGGTTGTATATGTAATATCACAACCATGTTGCGCACGTTTTTCATCTTTTGTTAACTCACGCTTATTTAAACCAACAGTTAACCCTAAAAATTCAAAAACTTTTCCATTATCTACTTTATCACGGCCAGCTAAATAATCATTAACTGTAACAACATGCACACCTTTGCCTTCTAAGGCATTTAAATATACAGGGAAAATAGATGTCAAGGTTTTACCTTCACCTGTCTTCATTTCAGCAATATCACCATTATGTAAAGAAATAGCACCCATAATCTGAACTTTAAATGCTTTTAAACCTAAACGACGATAAGCTGCCTCTCTAACTGTAGCATAAGCTTCTACTAATATATCATCTAAAGTTTCGCCATTACTTAATCTTTCCTTAAAAATATCAGTTTGAGATGCTAACTCTTCATCACTCATCACTTGATATTTAGGCTCTAAATCTAAAACTTGTTGGGCTTGTTTATCTAAATCTTTTAGAATCTTATTATCTTGAGAAAAAGCTTTTTTTATAGAACCAAAGAAACCCTTCTTTTCTTTTTGTGGTGTCGTAGAAAATTCTATAGGTTTAACATTATTATTACTTTCTTCTTCAAATGTTTCAACAACAATATCTTCACCTAAATCATCATTCAAATCCACAATTTCAGCATCAGGATTCAATCCGTTCTTTTCTAATTCTTTAGCTTCTTTTTTCTTTAATTTCTTTCTAACTTCCTGTTTTCTACTTGCCATGAATATATCTCCTTTCATGCTTGGTAAAACAGACTCATTATATCACATTAACCATGAAAAACAAGTCACATAAAAGTAAAATCATCTTTACATTCTAGTAACCATAAATTCCCATGCCTTTATATTATCTTCACTTAAACAATCATTATTATCAAAATAAATCCATGACCAGTGACCCATATATTGTAATGGTTGATGATTTTCATCACCATATTGACCTGTTGTATCAATTACATGTTCACTCACTGAAACATGTAAATCTGTTGCGCCTATATTTCTTAAACGTTGAATCGTTGGTATTTCATGCAAATTAGGATTCACAACATTATCATCTTTAGAATATACAAAATACATTGGTAAATCTTTAATATTCAATAAGTCTTCATCACTAATACATTTATCAGGCATAGCTTCACATATAGGAACAATAGCTTTATATTCTTGAGGATACTCTAATCCCATTAACAATGTCATATAACCACCATTAGAACATCCACATATAATCACATTATCAATATGATGCTTATTTTTATAATCATCAATCAATGCATGCAATGATGCTGTATAATAAGAATTTCTTGAAGCATCTATTAAAATATTATGAAAATTACTACTTTTACCATCATCATCCATCCAATATGTTGGACATTGAGGCACCAAAACATGAACACCTTTAAACATACTTTGAAATTCATCACCAATCAAAGCAGTAACTTTATTTGTTAATACACTCACATATGGATCAGTATCCACTATACCTCCTTCACCCATACCATGTAACCATACCACAAGTGAATGACTATCATGCTCAGGTTGATAATATAAATATTGATAAGTTACACCTTCATAAGTATTACTTTCTAATATAAAAGCATCAGCACATGTATATTTATTAATATAATTCTTATCTATATTCCATTCACCATTATAATCAATATCTAATGTATAAGGCTTACTATAAGTATTATATTGTGTATGCATATTAAATAATAATGGATTCCCCTCTATAGGTGAACAAACCAGTTCTATCATAATATACTTTGAATCATCATTTGTTTTCTTACCCTTGTTATTACATAAATAAGCATCAACAATATGTCTTTCATTACTAACAATCTTCACTGGAAATAAAGAATCATTCATATCTGTTTCCTGCTTTGTTTCAATAATTTTTAATGTCTCTTTTTTAATATCATGAATTGGTGTATCTAACGTAACCAATACTTTATTTACACCACAACCATAATCATATCCTTGAATATAAATATCATAAGTTCCTTTTATCATTTTGTTTCACTCCTTGTCCCTATTTTACTATCATTATTAAAATAAAGCATCATTTTTTAAAATTTTTATATAAACATGAAAGGATGTACATTAATTGTACATCCCTTCCTCACTAAACTTTCATAACGTGTCTAGCTTGCAAACCACGATCACTTTGATAAAGTTCAAATTCTACTAATTCGCCTTCATTTAAAGATTTATATCCATCTTGTACAATTTGACTATAATGAACAAATACATCTTTACCTTCACCACGATCAATAAAACCAAAGCCTTTTTCAGCATTGAACCATTTTACTTTGCCTTGCATATATATTCTCCTTCCTTTGTGGTTTATTTTTTGATTTGAATAAATACCTCCTTTGACTAACATTATTATAAAGAATCAACTTATTATAATTCGTCATAATGAGTCGAACGCATCAATAAAATACAAAGCGAATCAGGTTGTCTGATTCGCTATTGCTTCTTGAATTTGCTCTAATGTCTGATTGGTTGATAAAGCCATTAAGGCAATCTTACGAGGATTGTATGACTCTACAAGCTTTAAACATGCGAACATTGTAGATGATGATGTTAGCACATCATCAAGAATCAAAACATTTTTATTCGTCAAAATTTCTCCGTGACGTATTCCAATTTTATGAATCACTTCTTTACGTTTCTCATATGTGTCACTACTTTGTTTATAGTCTTCCTTTTTATATAATCCAGTAAATACTTGTGTTGTAAAAGTAGAAGCGATGGTTGCTACGGGGGCAAATCCTCGCAAATTATTGTCATGTGTTGTAGAGGGCGCTACTACAATCCAATAATTTTTATAACTTGAAATTAGTTCTTGATTATACATACATAGAAAAGCATCTTTTAAAGCAATATCATAGAGACCTTTATACTGGAATAATAAAGTTTTAAAGAAATCATCGTATTGATAAAGAATACGCATAGGATAGTGGTGAAAATCAAGATGCAAATCAATGATTTCAAATTTATATAAACATTGTTTACATAGTGGTATAGGTTTTAAAAGATGGGTTATAGATATTTCTTTAAGCAGTGGTGTATGGCATATTAGACATTCATCGTATTTAATTCTTTTATTTTGTTGATACATGATGTTATACTCTTTGTTTTAACTGCAGATAAAATATAAATATAACCTGTTGGATGATCTGGTTTTCTACCAACACGGCCTGCAATTTGAATAAGAGTTCTACTATCAAATAAGCTATGTTCACCACTCAAAACAATAACCTGAACATCTTCAATTGTAATACCATGTTCAAGAATTGTTGTTGAAACAACAATATCTATCTTATTTTGCTTAAATTCCTGGATGACAAACTGATTATTTTCATGGATGGATGAAACGCCTTTGGCTTTTATATGATGAGCCTTAAAATATCGAACAAGATTATCTACATCTGCTATACATGGAACAAAAACAATGCATTTCTTATGCATTCTCTTTATTAACTGTAAAGCCAATATTTTTTGTAAAGAAGAAGGAACAATAAGGCATCTCGGGACCGGTAAATCTACATCATGATATCTTCTATTCATAATAAGCAATTGTTCATCCTTAACATCTTCACTATTAAAAGTAGCACTTAATTTAATATAATTACCTAAGCAAACACGATTAAATATCTGTTGCAATACTTCATTTCCATAAAAAGGAAAAGCATCAACTTCATCAGCAATCATCAATTGAAAACCTATCTTATTTTCAAAACGATACAGCTGATGCATAGTGCATACAATAAATTGAGCATCACTATTTTCCTGACGCCCTCCATAAAGCACACCAATAGTTATGCCTTTAAAAGCATACGTTATTCTTTCATAAAGCTCCTTAACTAATTCTTTTCTTGGAACACAAAAGCATACACGATGCCCTTTAGATAAGGCATAAGCTATGACTTCATATACAATTTCAGTTTTGCCTGATCCACAAACTGCTAAAACAAGTGAATTTTGATGTTTCTGATAATTAGCCAATAATTGCTGAGATATTTCATTTTGTTTCTTTGAAAGAGAAAAATCAAGGTAATATTGTATCCTTTGATTGCGAGAGTATTGCATGAGTTTAGTATTTCTGGTGTCATGAATATTAACTCTTCCAAACGAAACACAGTTACGACAATAATATTGGCCATTAATCATATATAATTTTTTTATATCATTGTTTTTGCATCTTGGACACTCCATGGTATCATCACCACCTACAATCATCATAGCATGAACATGAAGGTTATAAATCCTAAGTTTATTTCTCTTTTGTTTCCCTTTTGTTTCATCAAATAATATCGATATTATCAATATAAATTAAAATAATACAATTTGATTTGAAACTTTTTTGAGACTATTTTGGAACTTTTTTAGGATTTTTAAAAAGTGGATACATATAATAATTGAGGTGATCTATATGTGTGGAATTGTAACTATTTGTAATTATCATAGAGATGTTACACATTATCATAATAAGCTTAAAGATATGAATCATTTATTAAAATATAGAGGTCCTGATGATAGTGGTGAATATGTTTCTAAGCATTGTATGATGGCACATCGTCGTTTATCTATTATTGATCTTCATAATGGTCAACAACCTATGTCATATCGTTATCATCATAAGGATTATCATATTACTTATAATGGTGAAATTTATAATATGATTGAAATTAAAAATAAGCTTATATCAGAAGGTTATCGTTTTTATACGATGAGTGATACAGAAGTAATTTTAGTTGCTTATATTGCCTATAAAGAAAAATGTTTAAAGATGTTTGAAGGTATTTTTGCGTTTGTGATTGATGATGGAGAGAAGTTATTTATTGCTAGAGATCAATTAGGTGTAAAGCCATTGTTTTATTATGTGGATAATGATGAGACATTGGTTATTGCCAGTGAAGTTAAAAGTATTTTATGTTTTATTGGTGAAGCTATAGTTGATCAAAGAGGTATTAAAGAATTATTAGGTTTAGCGCCTTCGTTAACACCAGGGCATACATTATATAAAAATATTTATTCATTAAGACCAGGTTATTATATGTATTATCAAGATCATGTTTATCAACAATGTTATTTTAAGTTAGAAGATAAGCAACATATAGATTCAATAGAAGAAACTATCTATAAAGTAAGAAAATATGTCAGTGAAAGTATTCAACATCAACTTTTAAGTGATGTAGAAGTTACTTCAATGTTATCAGGTGGTTTGGATTCTAGTATTTTAAGTGCTATAAGTTATCAATATATTCAACCTTTATCAACCTATAGTATTACTTATGAAGATCAGAATAAGTATTTTAAAGCTTATGATTATCAAACAACACAAGATGATATGTATATCAATGATATGTTGAAAATGTATCCAACCAAACATCATCAAGTAATATTAAAACAAAATGATTTAATAGAAGCCTTGCAAGAGGCATTGATTGCCAGAGATATGCCTGGTATGGCAGATATAGATTCTAGTTTTTTATTGTTTTCTAAAGAAATATCAAAAACTCATAAAGTATGTTTATCAGGAGAATGTGCGGATGAGATATTTGGTGGATATCCGTGGTTTTATAAAGAAGAGCTTTATAATCAACCATATTTTCCATGGATGAGAGAAATTGATCAAAAAATAGATTTATTTCATGAAAGCATAAAGGCATTAGATATAAAGTCCTATATTATCAACGCTTATCAACAATCACTTAGTGAAATAGCAACTACTGATAAAAAGAAACAACTCATCTATCTAAATATCCAATGGTTTATGCAAACACTGCTTACAAGAACCGATAGTCAAACTATGCACTCTTCTATTGAAGTTCGTGTTCCGTTTGCTAATACAAAATTACTTCAATATCTTTATAATATGCCTTATGATTATATGTTCTACAATAATGAAGAAAAAGGTATATTACGTGAAGCTTTTAAAGATGTCTTACCACAAAGCATCATTCATCGTAAAAAGAACCCTTATCCTAAAACCCATTCACCCATATATTTACAATTAATTGAAAAAAAATTAGAAGAATCACTTCATGACTCTTCTAACCTATTATTACAACTTTTTAATATAGATAAACTATTATTATTTATTCATAGCCATGGTCAAAGCTTTAATGTTCCCTGGTTTGGTCAACTCATGATGGGACCACAGCTTATGGCTTATTTTTATCAGATTTATTTATGGGGAAAGATTTATCATATTAAGCTGGAACTCTAGAGTGATCCTAGAGTTCCTAAAATACGATATTCATCATCTTCATAATAATAAATATGATTATCACTTTTCAAATAATTATCCACAACACTTCTAGCTATTTCGACATTATCACTGATAATACCAGTCACACCCATATTCAAATACTGTTTCATACTTTTACTATCATCTACAGTCCAAACATAAACTGGCAACATTTGTGTAACAGCTTTTTGTATCATAGTCGTATTAACAATACTTTCTTCCATAGCCAAAAAATCAATATCCATTTCAAATATTTCATCACTAATATCACCAACACTACTATAAATACAATACCCAACCCAATACTTTGATCGTTGTTGATTCATATAATGTACACAATTGTAATTCTGTGACATATAAATACATCTAGAAGCAAAATAGTTTTCTTCAACAACTTCAACCACAGCATCTACCATCATCTTGTAATTATCAGATGTTGGTTTTAATTCTATCAATAAAGATATTTCTAAATCATTTTCCTGAATTTGTTCTATCATATGAGCTAATGTGATACCATAACCACTTTGTCCATTTTGTGACAACTCTATACTTTCAAATTCTTCTGCTGTAATATCACATACATCAACATTACTACTAGATAAACGAGCCATAGATGAATCATGAAAAACAACAGGAACACCATCACTCGTTAATTGAATATCAATTTCAGCATAATCAGCTCCGTAACTATTAGCTATTTCCACAGCTTCATATGTATTTTCTATAGTTTCATTACTTCCTCGATGTCCCATAACTTGTGGTGTGTGAATCAACATATTGCCATCTAAATACAAAGATAAACTGAATATCAATATACAAATCAACACAAAATAAATCACTTTCTTATAGTTTTGATATATCTTAGAAGAATGAATCATATCAAAGATATGTATCATACTATCCCAAAATACATGTCGTATTTTAATAATATTTAAACTTAACCATTGGATATCAATCGCCTGTTGATTAATATAATCAATATCTTCTTCCCTGTTTAAAACAAATTTTACCATAGACAACATGAATCCTGTTTTAGCTAATAAATATATGATAAACATACCAACATATTGAATAAAAGCATTTCTAAAAGAAGTTGAACTAATAATGTATTTAATAAAATAAAAATTAAAGTCACGATTATTAATCGTTGCATAAGGTAATACATTATTGATACCAGTTTCTATTAATATCCATAGAATAATCGAAATCAATAGTTTTAATTGATTATGTAAGTTTAATGATTTGATAAGTTTTTTAGATGATGAGGTGGCTTGCATGATGTTTTGTCTTTTTAATACCATGTATACAGGAACAAATAGCATCATGATAAATAATAGATAATAGGATGCATATATCATGATAGTTAGTATTTGACCACTCAATGTTAAGCGAAGGTTTTTAAAAATAAAACTAGGAATGCTCCAATTTTGGATATAACTATTAAGATAACCTATATGTACTAATGGAAGAAGTAGTGAGTAATAAGCACAGCTTAATAAGAATGATGGTTTATGGATATGTTTAAGAGCATATATGCTTTTAAGCATGATTTCTCGTAATGAGTATTCTCTTTTTTGATGATAAATAGCTATAATTTGAATAAATACATAGGTTTCATAGTAGATAATTAAAGTGATTAAAGTGACAATCAATAAGAATATCAATATACCTGATAAAGAAAAAAAGCTACTAAAAGTTGCCATATTAAAAGCAATACCATAAGATACTTTATCTAAATATAAATTTAATATTTTTCTAAGTATTGGACATAAAACAAATAATACAATTATCTTATAAAATATTTCAAATTTAAATATATCTCTTAATAACTTTTTTTCACGTATGTATTTCAATACTGCCACCTTCTTACGCATATCTTAACACATTCATTCACTTTGTCAAATATACCAAGATATAAAAATGATTAAGGAACAACCTTAATCATTTTCATCCATACCATCAAACATACCAAGTGTATCAGCTTTAGAAGTATCAAAAGAAGAAACATCCAAATCTTCTAATGATTCACATTCAGAAAGCATATAAGCCATATCCTTAACATTAGATGTATCAAAGAATCAGACAGGTTTTAGAAAAAAGAACTTATTTTATTAAGTAGTTGAAGTCACTTTTTGATATTCCCATGTTATTAAATCCACACAAAAGATAATAGGTATATCATTATAATCAATACTATTACCTTCCATATATACATAAGCTTTATCGTTCTTTACTTCAATCTTATAAGGCCAAGAATAATTATCATCAAAAGTTCCTATTTCATATAATGTATCACCACTATATGAAATGGCTATAAAATCAGGTCCATAATATCCACATAGATAAATAGCATCATCTCCAAAAGCGAAACCATTACCAGCTCCAACTTTTTGTTCACTTTTCCACAATACATTTCCTGATGAAACATCCAATGCAATAACTTGTCTATCTTCAACAATATAATAAACATTATCTTTTTGTCCAATATCACTAACTCTATCCAATTCAGTAGCCGTATATTGGGAAGTCGTATAAGTCCAAACAACTTGATTATCGCTATCATAGGCGTTGACACTTGCATATTGATAGCCATTGTTATAATCAGAGCTAAAAGCAATTTTTGATATTTCTATTTTTGGAGATAATTTAATCCAATCATCTAAGTAATTAACTCCTGCTGCTTTTACTTCAACTGTATCAATTGTATAATCCTCATAGCCATCAGCACTCACTGTTAATATATATTCTCCCTCAGTAATAATTAATTCAAAATGTCCAAAGGTATCTGTTGTTGTCGTTTCAATTTCATTTGTATCTTTATTTATAGCTGTAACCGTTGCTTCACTAATCCTTTCATCTTCATTTTCGCTATTAACAACAAAGCAAAGAATACCACCATAATCTGCTGTACTTAATTCAGTGAATTTTGATGTCATCAAAACACTTGACAAGGCATCAGAAGCATCAACAACTAACACATCATTGTATGTATTTGCACTTGAAATAATCGTTTCCTTAACTTCTTCACCTGTTAATTCATTATAAACAGACCAAACCATACCTGCTACACCTGAAACAAGTGGGGCTGCCTGCGATGTTCCAACCAAATATCCATAATCATCATCTGGTAATGTAGAATAAATCATTTTCTTATCACTTTGTTTTGAACTTTCTTCTCCTCCAGGAGCATAAATGTCTACTCTATTTCCACCATTTGAATAGTAAGCTGTTTCAGCAGTACTATCTATGGATCCAACAACAATAATTCTGTTATAAACATCTGGATAATCGTCTTCAGTGATAAGATTTAATGAAGAAGCATATCGACTTTCTAAATGACCTATTGATGTATCAGAATCATTACCAGCTGTTGATACAATCACAAAATCAAATCCTTTTTCCAGCGTTCTATTAAGAAAATCTCCTAAGCAACGTGCCTCTTCTTCATATCCACTAAAATCATATGTCTGCCAAAAGTCTAGTAGATCTTGATAATCTGTATAGATACGTGTATCTCCCAAATATGTTGAAAAAGCTTTATGCAAATACCAGTTATAACCTTGACTTACATTAATCACCTTCACATTACGAAAAATCAATTCTGCAAAAGCAATTTTATATGCCATTGTCGAAACATTATTTTCAGAATTATTTTTGATACCCGTTGTAGAAACACCATATAAATTTCCATCACCATAAGGATAAACACCACATATACCCTCATCATTATTTGACTTAGCTGCCATAATACCAGCCACATGTGTACCATGTGAATAGTTTTTTGAATCAATATTATCATTATAGAATACTTCAGCAAATCCCAAATCTTCCTGAGTCGTATCAAAACCACTATCAATAAGACCAATTCGTACTGGATTAATTGTATCTTGATTTTGCCTATCAAGGGTATCCCAAGCACTTAAGACATTCGCTAATTTTAAATTCCATCCTTTTCCTGAATTATCAAGACTTTCGAGTTCTTCACTCCATTCATTACCATAATTGATAGTATCTTCAGTTACTTCAGTAATATAATTGATGCTTGCACTATCAATAATATCTTCATTTTCTAGCTGCTTTATTAAATCTTCTAATGCATCAACTGTATAAGCATCATTTAATTCTAATTGATAATCACCTGTTTGTTCAATATAACCTACAATAGATGCATTATATGAAGAAGCAAGCTTTTCTATTTTACTATAACTAACACCATCATTCGTAACTACTAATACTTCATTATCAGCATAGCTGATATAATCATCAATACTAGCTACATGTTCCTCATCAATTCCCTGATAATAGATTTCTACTACATTATCTTCATCATATTGATTAGATGACAATTTATCTTTAAATAAGAATACCCCAACACCTAAACCTATACCAATAATAAGTATCAATAATATAAAGATAATATTTCTAAATATATGAGATTTTTTAGCCATATAAAATCTCCTTCCTTATAATTTATTACCACATTCCTCACAAAAAGCATTTTCTACATTATTTTCAGCGCCACAAGAAGGACATATCTTCTTTGTTGGATATTCAATCTTTTTTTCTTCTACTACTAATGGTTGTCCACAACCAGTACAAAAACGCATACCTTTTGGATTGTATTTACTACATGATGAACATTGAACCATATTTTCAGTGTCTATATTTGATTTAGGTAATTCTTTACCACATTTAGAACAATAAGTTGCTCCTAATGGATTTTCAGTATTGCAGTTTTCACATACAACAACACCTTTAATTTGTTTAATCTGTTCCTTACAATCTCTAATGATTTCTTGTGATGCTTGAATTTCCTGCATCATACCATTGAAGCCTCTCCTGGTTAAAACCAGGAGATTCTAGCAGAGTAATAAACTCCGCCTGTGAATTTCACCTTTTACGGTGTTATCCAACAGCCGCATACATAATCATATGATATATATGATTACAAATTATAAGCTGCCTGTTCGATTTCGTGCCCGAGTCTCTTTATTGAGACTTTTCATGCTTTGGCACTACTTTTTCCTAGCACAGGTCGCTTCTGAACCTTTATTATTTTTTATTTATTTTAAAACCCAAAACACTGTTTCAT
>JAJQFG010000123.1 GCA_021201315.1 Erysipelotrichaceae bacterium | reverse complement strand
TATAAATATGATCATTATGCGTCAAGTGAATCAGATGGTCTAGCATATAAAAAATAATCCAGATATTTCTGGATTATTTGACTAGCAATAGTTATCTACAAAGTCTTTAGAATAATCAATATCGATCATTTTATCAAAACATAGTGATTTGATAAAATCTCTTATCTTTGATTTATCATTAAAATTGTTATGACGTGCTTTCCATTTGATCATTTTCCTTAATATATCCTATATCTTTATTAATACCCATTTACTCTAAACCACTCATTAATAGATGGTCTAAGATCCTCTGAAACATTATTCATATCCATTGCTTTATGTAGTGACCAACCAGTATTTTGCATCAAAGCAATAAGATTCTTAATCGTAGTTTCAAGTACACCTTTATCAAAACCTTTATCAAAACCCTTATCAGTAGCCTTATTTAATAATTTTTCAACAAAATCTTCCATCTTTACTTCTTCTCCTTTTTCTTCTTCAATCAAATCAAAAATATCTTTGTTTTCTGCTAATGCAGCAATCATATAAACTAAATACTTAGGTAACGTTCCTAAACTGTTAAGAAACTGATAACTTTCTTCTTCACTTATAT
Source organism: Erysipelotrichaceae bacterium (assembly GCA_021201315.1). Taxonomy (GTDB): domain Bacteria; phylum Bacillota_I; class Bacilli_A; order Erysipelotrichales; family Coprobacillaceae; genus JAJQDJ01. Next base: position 9,027 of record JAJQFG010000123.1, on the reverse strand, counting down.
CATAAACATTAAACCATTTGATTAATATCTTTAATTCTGGATGGTGAAACCATTCAGGATTAGCTGTTCTTAGATTTAATACATGAAATGGACTATTACCTATCATTGGTTGTATTTCATTTGGTACATGATATAAATCATATAATGTTGTTGAATTCCATGATATTTTTGATGTAGTAACAACTAAAGTATCAACCACATAATCATGATGTGTTGTATCAACAATGCGCAAGTTGGTGCTTGCATTATATTGTAAAACTCTATAAAACATGTGATAATTCTTTTTAGTTTCAACTTCAATACCTTTAAGAAATACAAATTCTTGTTCATTTTTTAAATGAACTGTAACTTTAAACAGAATATCTCTTCTTAGCTCACTGGATTCATTTGTTTTGTCATTGACGTTTGTACCATATGGATCATATGATTCTAAATGATATGATTCAATAACTTCTTGACCATGGAAATAATAACCATTTAATAAATCAGCAGCAATTTCAATTCTCGAAAAGAAGATATTCTCGATTTCATCTTTTTTAATCATAAAAGATGATTTTTTCTCATTTTCTTTTTTCATAAGCACCTCAATATGAAGCTTATTACTATTTGCAATTATATAATAACACAATGCAAATAAATAATAAAGCCTTAATTCTTATTTTCTTCAAAAACCACAAATTATTGATTGTTGTAGTAACACCCTCTATTATATATATACGCTTTTTTGATTCCGTTTTTCTTTTTTTTAAAATGAAAAAATTTAATTTTTTCATAAAATAAAAATAATCCAGAATCATCTGGATTATTTTACTTCTCTGAATATATGATTAACTGATACTTCAAATTCTACTTCTTGATTCGCTAATGATACGGTTTCACCATTGATAGTAGTTGATCCATAAGTAGATGGAAAAGTAACAGTAATGGTTTGTGTTTCTCCTGCTTTCATACCGATGATTTGATCTTCAAAACCATCAATAAATGTATCAGAACCAATTTCTAACAAATAGCCATTAGCACTACCACCATCAAAAGCTTCACCATCTAAATAACCAACATAATCAATTTTAACAACATCACCATCTTCTACTTTATCAGAAGTAGAAGTAGTTGTAGTATCTGTGCTTGTTGTAGTGTTAGAACAAGCACATAGTAATAATAATGTTATCAATAATGTTCCTATTTTTTTCATAATATACCTCTATTTATGGTTAATAACATAGTAGTTCTTTTTACCACGTCTTATAACAGTTACTTCATTTCCAAAAGCATTAGATTTTGATATAACATGTTGAACATCTGTTATTTTTTCACCATTAACTAATACAGAACCACCAGTTACAAATTGTCTAGCTTCTCGATTAGAAGAAGCTGCTCCTACTTTGACTAAGGCATTGAGTATTTGCATGTCTTCGTCTAATTCTATAGAAGGTACACCATTGAAACATGTTTTGATTTGATCTAGTGTTAGGTTTTGAATCTTACCACTAAATAACATTTGTGAAATGTTTAATGCTTCTTTATAAGCTTCTTCACCATGAATAAATGTTATAACTTCTCTAGCTAATGCTTGATGAGCTTCACGTTTATGTGGTTGTGTTTTATTTTTATACTCTAGTTCTTCTATTTCTTCTCTTGATAAGAAAGTTAAGAATTTCAAGTAATCAATAACTTTATCATCTTCTGAATTAATAAAGAATTGATACATTTCATAAGGTGATGTTTTCTTAGCATCTAACCAAATGGCTTTGCCATTTGTTTTACCAAACTTAGTACCATCAGATCTTGTAAGAAGTGGCATCGTAAAACCATAAGCTTCTTCTCCTGTTTTCTTTCTTATTAACTCAATACCTGCTGTAATATTACCCCATTGATCTTGACCAGCTACTTGAAGTGTTACACCCTTATTTTCATGTAACCAATAGAAATCCATAGCTTGCATAATCATATATGAAAACTCAGTATAAGTAATACCTAGATCTAATCTTCTTTTCACAATATCTTTATTCAACATATAATTAACATTGAAATATTTACCATAATCTCTTAGGAAATCAATAAAATTAACATCCTTATACCAATCATAATTATTCACTACTTCAAAACCAAACAAATCAATAGCTTGTTTCTTCAAACAATTAAAATTATGATCAACCTCTTCCTTAGTAATCATTGGTCTCTCACTATCAGGCTTAGGATCACCAATTAACCCAGTTCCTCCACCAACTAATAAAATAGGATTATGACCAGCATCCTTCAATCTTTTACAAATCAAAAAAGATGAAAAGTGACCAATATGCAAACTATCACCAGTAGGATCAGTACCAATATAAAACGTCATACCACCATTATTCAATTTTTCTTTTAAATCAGGTGAACTAAAATCTTTGATAAGTCCACGCCAAACTAATTCATCATAAATATTCATAATAACCCTCCTAAAAATAAAAAAATCATCCTCAAAAGGACGACATAATCGCGGTACCACCTTTATTTGCGTAAAACGCACACCTCTCATTGATAACGATGTTGCCACCGTCCATGCTTTGCACATGGCCGCTCCAGAGTGTATTCATTATTGATAACAGATTATTTACACCAACCACAATCTCTCTATAATATCATTCAATAACTACTTGTCTCTTTCATTGCATGATATTATATTAAGGTGTTTTGTGGTTGATGTCAATCATTTTTTATAATCATCGCATGATGAATTTCATCTTTTTTATTGTAGCTTATAATATCACCTTGCTGGTATTTTTCATGTGTTTGTAAAGATATGTCAAAGACATTACTGCTAAAGCAATTTATATCTATATCATATAATTTGCTTATATATTTTTACTTATTTCATACTCCCTTCATTTTATTAAAAAAAGTATTTTTATTAAAATATCAACATTATTATGTGAGATTTATTTATTATTTGCAAATTTATATTTGCATATTGTAATAAAGATTGCTATAATATATTAAAGTATTCTCCTATTTAAAAAATTTAAAAAATTTCATTTTAAAAAAAGAAAAATGAATACTTTTGAGCGTATATAGTAATTGTCGGTATTTTATGGAGTTGAATTTTGAAAGAAACAAAGTTTTATAAGGATTATATGAATAATGTTTATCCATCACTAAAAGTTCATTTTGATAAACATGGTACAGATGCTAAATATCGCAGCGATCTGTTTTTAAAATATGCATTATCAAAAAATCCTGAAATTCTTATTAGATTATGCGAAGATTTATTACATGATAAAATTAATGGTATTACAATACTTCACTCTCATCTTGCTGTGTCATCACGTACAAATAAGAAGTTAGGACTGGATTTTTATGTTGAAGATGATAACCATCGTTGTTACAATCTGGAATTTCGAAATTATTATTTGACATTAAATGAACGTAGACGTATCAATTATTATGGTACAAGAATGATGAATGATCGCAATCATCGTGGCCAATCATATAGCGATGTCCCTGATTGTTATCAGGCTGTTTACTATCTGGATTACCCATTATCCATGTTTCATGGTTTTGAAGATGATTATTTGAAATGCATAAGAAGTAGCAGTTTACCTTATGATGGTGAAAATTTAATCTCAAAAATTTTTACCATAAAACGTATTGATAAGCATCTAAAAGGAAAAACAAATCTAACATTTACAGAACAACTATGTTATTTATTATTACATGATGTTCCTTACCCATATGAGGAAGCTGATGAATTAATAAAGGATGATCATAATGTTAAGAGCATTCAATGATGAAGATAGAGCACGATGGAAACAATATGATAAAGAAGATCAGATAAGAATTGATAATACAGAATTAGAAGAAGCTAAAATCGAAGCTAGAGAACAAGGCAAAAAAGAGAAAGACATAGAATATTCTAAATTGTTAGCTGATAATCTAAGAAGCTTAATAAAAGCAAAATTTTACTATGTTTCACCATATGTTGAAAAACATATTGTTAAAGCAAATTTTGAAGCATTAAATAAGGCAATTGCTGCGTTATACACTATTCATAATCCTGATGATTTAATTCCAATTTTAGAGTCTTAAAATAACTATTTCATACCCTCTGCAGAATAGTTATAAAGCAAATGAAACCAGTAATGGTTTCATTTTTGTTTTTGATATTATTTAATTCTTATAGTACTAGCAATTTATTCAAATATATTGGAATTTGCATATCTTTTTAAGGAATATATATATTATCCTTCAGCATTTTTGTTAATGAATTCAGGAGATGTTTTAGAATAGACAATCTTTTGTGCCTGATACAAACTAAAATAACCTGATAAAACATAACCAAAAGCTATGACTACAGCCATAGGTATTAGATAACCACTACCAAAAAGTTCTATACCTAAAACAATAGAAGTTAACGGTGAATTAATCACACAACAAAACATACCTACTAAACCTAATGCAGCTCCTAAATGAGGATCAATACCCACAAAAGAACTAATTGTATAACCCAAGGTTGAACCAATAAAGAATGTAGGTACAATCTCTCCACCTTTAAAACCACAACCTATCGTAATTGCAGTAAAAATCGCTTTTAAAGCAAAATCATAAGGATTAACCTTATCATATAAAGCATTCTCAACTACATCCATACCAGCTCCTAAATAAGCTCTACCAAAAAGAAAAACCAATATCAATAATATAATAGAACCAAAAATAACTCTAATATATGGGTTCTTAAACTCTTTTGCTAAAATATTATGAGCAAAATGCATCAACAATACAAAACATATAGAAACAATCGCTATAATAATCGTAAATATAATCAACTTAACCAATAACAAAGGTGATAAATCAACAACTACATTTAATGTATAATTTACACTCTCACAGCCAAATAACTGTGCTATATAAAACGAAACCAAACTACTACATAAACAAGGAACCAAAGCTGCATAATAAAATATCCCAACACTTACAACTTCCATCGCAAATAAAGTAGCTGTTAAAGGTGTTCCAAATAAAGCTGAAAATACTGCACTCATACCACACATAACTAATATAGACATTTCTTTTTGATCAGCTTGCATTATTTTACCTAAAGTTGTGGCAATCGAACCACCTATTTGTAATGCTGCTCCTTCTCTACCACTGGAACCACCAACCAAATGCGTTATCACAGTCGCCAAAAATATTGCTGGCGCTAACATGGTTGGTACACTATCTTGTTGTCTGACAGATTGAATAATGGTATTCGTACCAGGTTGATTATCTAAACCGACACTATGATACAAAAAGACAATAGCCATACCTCCAATAGGTAACATATATATAATCCATGTATGAGCCACTCTTAACTGTGTCACATAATCAACAGACAAATGAAACATTGCACCAACAAAGCCACAAATACTCCCCAATATAACTGCAATAACCAACCATCTAACAATAAACTCTAAATTCCACTTTAAATCTAAAAAAACTGTTTAATCCCTAACATTACAATCCCCTCTTTATCATCAACTATTATACAACAAATCTTCAATATCACAATAAAAAACTCCTATCTAGATAGGAGTTTTAAGGTCGATGTATCTCTTTCCATGAAAGCATAATGAACAGATACTTCCAATGTTTCAATTTCTTCTTCATCAAGTATTTTAGTTAATAATCTAATAGCCAATGCACCCATATCATATACTGGAATATGAACAGAAGTTAATGATGGTCTACATATTAAAGCATAACTTGTATCCATCATACCAATCACTTCCATATCAACTGGTACTTGAATATCATTATCCAAAGCCGCATTAACTACAGCAACAGCTTCTTTATCATAACCTGTTATAACTAAATCATGTTTATGTGTTTGAAAATATTTTAAGAAATAAGGATAGCTTTTTTCATAGTGTGATGAAGGATGAATCACCTTAGTTTCTTCATCAAAAACTAAACCATGGTTCTTATAGGATTCATTAATACCTGCAATCAAATCTTCATAACGAATAAGGTTTTGATCAGGAGACACAAATAAAATATCAGATAAATTTCTATCTAAATAGGCATCAACAATTTCGGTAGCAATCTTTTTAGCATCAACAAATATAGATCCAAGATTCTTTCCAGAAACACGTTTCCCAATAACCACTATAGGTATATTATATTTCTGAAACAATTCAATTTCTTTATCAATCTCTTTATTATTGAATAACACCACACCATCTGCTCTAGATGATACAATCTTTTCAATAATAGACTCAATAGGATTCCCATCCCCTATTTCATCTGTTGTATATATAGTAACATTATAATCTAAACGACGACTCGTATCACCTATACCACCAATCATATCTTTAACATGAGCAAATAATGATTGAGGAAAAACAATCGCAATCGTAGTCGTTTTACTTGTTGCCAAACCACGAGCAACCTGGTTTGGCTTAAAATCTAAACGTTGAATAGCTTCTAAAACCTTATCACGTGTTGCACTCTTAACTACATTAGAGCCATTTATAACACGTGAGACGGTTGCTAAAGAAACACCAGCTTCTTTGGCAACATCATAAATTGTCACATTTTTCTTACTCATGGTTACTCTTCAATATCATCAATCACTTCATCAAGTTTTTCTTCAACGTCTTTAATTTCATCTTCTAAATCATTTAAATATTCATCATCTAAAGTAGCTTCATCTACTTTTTCTTTCACTTCAGCCATTTTTGAATTTACTTTATCTGTAATATCCACAACATTTTCTTTAACTTGTTGATATTCATCTGTTTCTTGAACTGCTTTAGCTAATTCTTCTAATTTAGCTTGTAAATCATTAAGTCTTTGTTTGGTTGTATCTTTGAATTCATCCATATCAAATTCATCAACAGATTTTTTAACAGTTTCAATAGTTTCACCAATTTTAGCTTCTAAATCTTCTTTAGACATATCTTTTAAATCATCATAAGCTTTTTTTGAACGATTTTTGATATCTTCTCTTAGCTCACTTCCCGTTTTAGGAGCAAATAACAAACCACAAGCAACACCAATTCCTAGACCTACTAAAAACTTACCTACTTTCATTTAATCTACCATCCTTTCATTTTATTTTTTACGTCTTTTTCTATGAACAAAACCTAAATGAGGACCCCAGCCACCAGAAAAAATTCTATCTACTAATTCAAACGGTGCATCCAACATCTCTAGTTTCTTTTCAACATCATCTAATATACCGTTAACCTTATTAACAGTCGTATCCAACATCGTTACAATCACTGTAACTTCCTTCACTGCACCAGCCAATCTTATTAACAAAAGCCCTAAACTTAAAAGTGCAAAGGCACCTGATAATAATAAAATACAATAACAAACAACTTTTGCTTCCATGGTAGCTCCTTTCTATGATTTTGTCCATTATAACATAATATCCCACAAACGAAAAGTTAATGAGATTCCTTATAATCAATGACCATATCTTCTAATTTATAAATATCTTTACTACTCATAAACACATAAACCACATGATCATGTTGTGCCAATAATTCTACAGCTTCTTCATCCTCATGAATAACTTTAGCTCTAGGAATATATTGAGCAATTTCATAAATATCAATATCTATACCTGGTTCTTTCTTAGCATTTTCAGGAAAATGCACTAAGAATGGATAATCAGCTAATTCCATTGCTTGAGCAAATTCTTTTGCAAAACGAAGTCCTCTAGAAAATCTATCTGGCTGGAATATTGCAACGATTTCTCTACCTGGATAACGTGAGCGTGTAGCTTCAATCACATAACGTATAGCTGTAGGATGATGTGCATAATCATCTACATAGATATTATTACCAACTTCCTTTACTGTATAACGACGTTTTACACCTTCAAAAGTAGATAAACGTTTTTGAATATAATCAGCTTCCATATTTTCTAAATAACCTAATGTAATCACAGCTAAAGAATCATAGAGCATATGCATACCATAAAATGGTAAAGCAAAATGACCAAACAAATCACCATGAATATAAACATCAAATGATAAACCATGATCATTATTAATAATATTCTTAGCGATAATATCATTATTTTCTTTAATACCAAACTTCAATACACGCTTTGTATAATTCAACTTTGGTAAATAAGGATCATCACCCCAAATAATAACCGTATCTTTAACTTGATTAGCATATTTTTCAAAAGATGCTACATATTGATCCATACTCTTAAAATAATCCACATGATCTAATTCAATATTATTAATCACAGCATACTTAGGATAATAATGTAAGAAATGATCTTGATACTCACAAGTCTCAGCAATGAAATACTTACTATCCTTAACAGCATGTCCCGTACCATCACCAATCAATACAGAAGTCTTATCAAAATCTTTAAACAAATGATATGCCATACCAGTTGTTGTAGTCTTTCCATGAGTACCTGCAATACCAATAGAAATATAATCTTCCATCATATTGCCTAAAAAATCATAATACGTATGTGTTTTAACATTTGGATTAGCTTTAGCTTCTCGTACTTCTTCATTACTATCATCAAAAGCATTTCCAATAATAACATCATAACCATCTTTAATGTTATCCTTATTAAAAGAATAGATAGGAATATCTCTCTTTCTTAATTCATCTTCTATAAATATATATTTATCAATATCACTTCCAGCAACCTCATAACCTAAATCAAAAAGAATAGTTGCTAAAGAAGCCATACCAGAACCTTTTATCCCAATAAAATAATACATTATATTCACCTCGTGTACTATTCTACCATAAATCATAAAAAATGTATCACTAATAAAAAAATATTTTCATAAAATTTTAAAAACCAACCATAATATAATCGAAATTCAAAAGTAAAGGAGCATTTTATGAAGAAAAATAAACCTAATGTTTATGATCCATCGGATATAACTAAACAACCCATGGATGAAGAATATGAAGATAACTCAAATGCAAGAGCATAAGGGATAGCCATTAGGCTATCCCTTATATTTTACTCGTCTTTCGAAGTTTACACCATTAATTTTTAGAAGATTTGCTTATAATAAT
>JAJQFG010000043.1:6110-9780 GCA_021201315.1 Erysipelotrichaceae bacterium | reverse complement strand
TTCAACACTTGACTCTTTTTTATTTAACTGTCCATTTTACAGGGTACATTTTATTTTTCAACGTCTTTTACATGTTATTCACCAATAATTTCCATCATTGATTTTTGGAATACTTCAGTCTTTGCAGCTGCTTCGTCAACAGTTTCACCTTTAATTGAGAAGTAGAACTTACATTTTGGTTCAGTACCAGAAGGTCTAGCAGCAATCCAAGAACCGTCTTCTAAGTAGTATTTTAATACATTAGATTTTGGTAAATCAATAACTGATTCATTTCCTGCTTCAGTTCTTACAGAAGTTTGATAATCTTCTACCGCAACTACTTTTACGTTACCAATTTCAGTAGGAGCATTTTCTCTTAAGTTGCTCATGATTTCTTTAATTCTTGCAGCACCAGCAGCACCAGCTTTTGATAAAGCAATCTGAGTTTCTTTGAATGCACCATGTTTAGCATATAATTCATTCAATACATCAATTAAATCTTTACCTTGTTTCTTATAATAGTTACCACATTCTGCAGCTAATAATACAGCTTGAACAGCATCTTTATCTCTTACGAAATCTTTAACGACACAGCCATAAGATTCTTCATAACCAAAGATAAATTGCTTTTCACCAGTTTTTTCATATTTTCTAATCTTATCACCAATAAACTTAAAACCAGTTAATGTCTTTTCAACATCTACACCATAGCTTCTAGCTACTAATTCACCTAAATCAGATGTAACAATAGTGTTATACATAACAGCATTGTCAGGTAAAGTACCTTTTTCTTTCATTTGACTTAAGATATATTCCAAATAAACAGCAGCTGATTGGTTACCACTCATTAATACATACTTATTATCATGTTTAGCAACGACACCTAATCTATCACCATCAGGGTCACAGATAACGATGACATCGGCATTAACTTCTTTAGCTTTAATAATAGCTAATTCATAAGCAGCTTCTACTTCAGGGTTAGGAGAAGCAGTATTTGTATAATCAGGATCTGGAGCACATTGTGCAAGTACAGGTACAACATCATAACCTAATCTCTTTAAGCATTCTCTTACAGGAATGTTATTAGCACCATGTTGTGGAGAGAATACTAGTTTGAAATCGCTCTTATCTAAGTCAGGATTTAATTGAATACCCATAACTTCTTTATAATAAGCTTCATCAACTTCTTCACCTACCCAAGTCATGTATGGATAAGCTTCTTCACTACTAATTAATTCAATTCCTAATTCATCTTCAACCTCATTAACATATTGTACTACTTGATCAGCCCATTCAGGAATTAATTGACATCCAGTATCATCATAAACCTTATAACCATTATATTCAGCAGGGTTATGTGATGCAGTAATCATAATACCACCAGCACATTTCAAATATCTAACAGCGAAAGATAATTCAGGAGTTGGTCTTAATGATTCAAAAATATAAGACTTAATACCATAAGTTGCTAAAACTTTAGCACTTTCAATTGCGAAAATATAAGAATTATGACGGTTATCATAACTGATAGCTACGCCTCTTTCTTTTCCATTTTCTAAACCTAAAATATACTTAGCATATCCAACATTAGCCTTTCTAATTGTATAAATATTCATACGATTAGTACCAGCGCCAAGTATACCTCTCATACCAGCAGTACCAAACTCAACGTTTGTATAGAAGGCATCTTCTTTTTCCTTTTCCCCCATACTTAAAAGTTCTGCTTTTGTTGCAGCATCCACTGCAGGATGATTTAACCATCTTTGATAATTTTCATTATAATCCATTTTTTTGCTCACCTCTGCTATTATTATACCAAATCCAATTATTGAAAGCCACAACAATTCAACGATATTTTGAAAAAAATGTAACCGTAACCAAAAATTAACATTTACTTCCTTATAACATCCACATATTTACCCTTAACAACTTCTACTAAATCATTTGGATCTAAAATAACCTGTAAACCTCTCATTCCTGCACTCACTGCTACTTTATCATATAATATGATATCTTCTTGAAAATAGGTAGGAAATAACTTCTTCATACCAACAGGAGAACATCCACCTCTAATATATCCAGTTACAGACAATAAATCTTTCATATGTATCATTTCTACACTCTTATGACCACTTTGTTTAGCTAGCTTCTTTAAATCTATCTCCTCTAATACAGGAATACAACAAACCAAATAATCGTTGTTTGATTTTAATACTAATGTTTTATAAATCTGATCAGCCTCTAAATCAACTTGATCTATAATATGATGACCTGATAAATGATTTTCATCATATTCATATTCTTTTGTATCATATGTAATATGATGGCTGTCTAATATCCTTAATGCATTTGTTTTTTTCACTTTCATAATCTCACCCACCTCATTATAATCTAACTTTCATTGTTTCACAAATCGAAATATGCTATACTTTAAAAAAGGTGTGATACAATGAATAATAAAGAAAGATTTATACAAATATATAAAGATAACATTCATCGTCCAGGTAGTGATAAATTATTAGATTTTTTAATGAGTAACAAATCTGACTTCTTTGAAGCACCAGCTTCTTCAAGATATCATAATGCCTATCAAGGTGGACTATTAGATCATAGTTTAAATGTCTACGATTGTTTAAAAGATTATTTATCAAGAACCCGTGTTAAAGATGTCTATGGCTTAAACTATAGTGAAGAAACAATAGCGATAGTGGCTTTACTTCATGACATATGTAAAACCAATGTTTATAAAACAAGTACACGAAATGTTAAAGAAAATGGCCAATGGATACAAGTTCCTTATTTTGAATTCAATGATACATTACCTTATGGTCATGGTGAAAAAAGTGTTTATATGATTAGTGGCTATATGCGTTTAACTAGAGAAGAAGCTTTTGCGATACGTTATCATATGGGTTTTTCTGGTAGTGAAGATACACGAAATGTAGGAGCAGCATTTGAAATGTTTCCACTTTGTCTTGCCTTATCTACAGCAGATATGGAAGCCACGTACTATGTTGAAGAAAAGAAATAGTGAAAGAGAAAAGTTTAAAGCTTTTCTCTTTTTATTTTTTACTGATTTCACATATGCTTTTATATCTTCAATCGAAACATTGTCAATAATCATTTCATAAATTTCTTTATATGCATCAAGTGGTAAATTCTCTAAAAACTTGCAATCTCCATCATATTTCATTCCAAAACGTCTCAAAACACGATTGTAATAGTCTATTCGTTGTACTTCTTGTTCTTCATCTTTACCTTCTATTTTGCCATCAGCCTTACCATCATAATATTTAGTTTGCAAATCCATAGCATGGTTATAACTTATATAACGATTTCTTGGATCACTGATAAATTCCAGTTTCTTAGCCATAATATCTTTAACTATTTGACTCTTTCTACTCATTTCATAAATCAAATTTTGTACTTCACTTATAGCTTTAATCATCTTAAGGATTCCACATATTCTTTGATAACTTCAACCGAAACATTGTCAATAATCATTTCATAAATTTCTTTATATGCATCAAGTGGTAAATTCTCTAAAAACTTGCAATCTCCATCATATTTCATTCCAAAACGTCTCAAAACACGATTGTAATAGTCTATTCGTTGTACTTCTTGTTCTTCATCTTTACCTTCTATTTTGCCATCAGCCTTACCATCATAATATTTAGTTTGCAAATCC
>JAJQFG010000043.1:0-6010 GCA_021201315.1 Erysipelotrichaceae bacterium | reverse complement strand
GTCTCAAAACACGATTGTAATAGTCTATTCGTTGTACTTCTTGTTCTTCATCTTTTCCTTCTATTTTACCTTCTATTTTGCCATCAGCCTTACCATCATAATATTTAGTTTGCAAATCCATAGCATGGTTATAACTTATATAACGATTTCTTGGATCACTGATAAATTCCAGTTTCTTAGCCATAATATCTTTAACTATTTGACTCTTTCTACTCATTTCATAAATCAAATTTTGTACTTCACTTATAGCTTTAATCATCTTAAGGATTCCACATATTCTTTGATAACTTCAACCGAAACATTGTCAATAATCATTTCATAAATTTCTTTATATGCATCAAGTGGTAAATTCTCTAAAAACTTGCAATCTCCATCATATTTCATTCCAAAACGTCTCAAAACACGATTGTAATAGTCTATTCGTTGTACTTCTCGTTCTTCTTCTTTTCCATCAATTTTTCCTTCTATCTTTCCTTCTATCTTTCCTTCAGCTTTACCATCTGCCTTGCCGTCATAATATTTAGCTTGCAAATCCATAGCATGGTTATAACTAATATAACGATTTCTAGGATCACTGATAAATTCTAGTTTCTTAGCCATAATATCTTTAACAATCTGACTTTTTCTGCTCATTTCATAAATTAAATTTTGTACTTCACTTTTTAAAATATGTGAATTAGCTAATGTATAATCAACCATTTTTCTTTCACTCATATCACTTATTTCCTCCTCTAACTTTTCACTAACATAACTTAACTGAACAATTGTAGCATGCTGCTTACTATATTCATCAGGTCCTCTCTTTATATCACTCATACTATAATTTAAGTCTTTAGTAACATTATCAAACATTAAACCTTTAGAAAATTTCCCATAATATCTAGCTTCATAAAACATTAAGGTATACATATCACAATACTGAGATTCGTTATCATTACCTATATTATCACTATAAGTGAACATATTATGTAGGTAAGATTCCACCTTAGGTAATAGTCTAGAACTACTAATTTTTGTCTGTGGCTCAATATCAACAAGTATATGATTATTTGCCAAATACAATGCATCAAGAATCGTTGTTTTACCTTTTTCATGTTTTCTATTTAATTCATTTCTTAAAGGTACAATTGTATCAACCATTATTCCTAAATACTCACTTATAAAAAACTTTAAAATACGTCTTGATGTTTCATCGTTACCATTAATCATAAATTTAAATAACGCATCATTAATAATCGGACATTCATATCCTTCTACATTTTCTTTTACATAGTCTCTACGCTTTTTCTTACTCATATCTTTCATAATCAATTGATATGGAGGTAATTTCATCATCATTGAGATAAGATTATCAATATCTTTATTTCTAGCCATAACTGATTACCTCTACTAACATTAACAAAAACTGATCAGCATTCAAAAATTTATCTTGCATATATATTCCTCCTTTGTGAGTCCAAAATGAACCCTTCTATTATTTATATACGCTCAAAATTTTGAAATTTCTTTTTTTAAAGTGAAAAAAGTAGAAAATTATTTATTTCTATAACATTATAGCAAACTTATTTTCACATTGCAATTAAATATTTGCTAAAATGTATTTTATATTTTTGAATTATTATTCTCTATCTTTATGTATTGTTAAAATTATCAGCTTATATTTCAATTTTATAATGTAAATAAATACATCATATCAATTAAAAAATTTCGATATTTAGTACAAAAATCAGATTTTTCATAATATCAGTTATATGCAAACAATACAAATAAGTGTTATTCATACATTATGCAAATAGTATTATCATAACAAGTTTTCCATATTAGCAAATCAACAAACAACTATTTCAAAACATATTTTTATAAAAGTATTGATTATAAAACTAAAAATTCAAATGCTACATCAAAATGGTGCAAATTATCTTTTGACAGCACATTTACAATATATGCAAATTACATTGTCAAACATGTATTTGCATTCTTCAGAATTTCTTTCATTTTATCTTATATGAATAGTAATAGTCATTATCTTTAACAATAACAAAAAGGACATTTCTGCCCTTTTAATAATAGAATACAACATATTTTCCTTGATATACATTGCATGGCATAAATTCATGTGGTGTTCCACTCAACTTACCTGCTTTTAAAGCGATAGCATCTTCTAAACAATAATCAATATATTCTATGCCTATTGGATAATCGTGATGACAAGCCATAATTGTTTCTATATCATTTTTATATGTTTGCAGTTTTTTTAGTGTTTCAATATACAAATCCAAATTTCTATGATTACCAAACATATAAATTGGTCCTGTTTGCACACTATCACCTGCAAGTAATAGTTTCTTTTGCTTATCTAAGAAAACCACACTACCATACGTATGACCAGCAAGTTCAATCACTTCAAAATGATATGGTCCTATATCAATTGTATCTCCTTCATTAAGATCATGGATAATAATATCATCATTGATTAAATGATGATCACCCTTATTTAAATAACACTCATCAAAATACTTTAAACCACCCGCATGATCCATGTCACCATGAGATAAATATACTATAGGCTTAAATGGTGTTATATCTTTTATATCAGCTAAGACATTATTTTTACCAAAGCCACAATCAAATAAAATTGACTTATTATCGTCCACAAATAAGAAATATCTTACACCACCATCATCAAAAACATAAAAATCTTCAAACTTCTTTGCTTCCATATTTATTCATCTCCTAAATTTCATATAATCTCTTAACGCCCCATTTTTGCAAAACACAATAAAACAAAGCATCCAGGAATAAGCATATACCTATTATATCATAAGTATAAGTTTTTATATCCAAACAATTGATAAAAACATGAATGTACAACATCACAATAATAATTGCTAAAGCAAATCCCGTTAAAACCATTAACGTAACCGGCATACTTTGTTTCACTACCATTGTTTCATTAACCCAATCAAATCTTGGTTTCCATAAATTAAGTAATAAACCTAGGGTTGCTGATAAAAGATTAAATACAACACATGCAAAAATACTAATCATAAAATCATATAATGTTATAGGTAATATAACATAAAGGATAACACATAAAGCAATAAGAAATGGTGTACATAATATCAGATGAACAAGTATCTTGGCGTTAATGATATGCATGTAAGATATTGGTAATGATTTAATGATCCAAAAGTTTTGTCCCTCTAGTGAAACAGAAGAAGCACTTAGTGTATTAATCAATGAACCTATTAATAATATAAATACAATCATTGGTAACATATAATCCTGTATCAAGGGAA
Source organism: Erysipelotrichaceae bacterium (assembly GCA_021201315.1). Classification (GTDB taxonomy): domain Bacteria; phylum Bacillota_I; class Bacilli_A; order Erysipelotrichales; family Coprobacillaceae; genus JAJQDJ01. The sequence continues at coordinate 2,711 of JAJQFG010000043.1, read as the reverse complement.
ATAATTCTTTCATTTCATTAAAATCATCCTGATAGCAGAAAAAACTAAATATTAAAATAATTGTTAGTAGATTTCCTGCACAGCTATTAAGCAAAATCATAAAATGATTGAAATAATGTTTGATATCTTTATATATTAAGGCTATTGTAATTGGTTTTTGATGTAATGATTTTGATTTATAAGTTTTCTTTTTTATAATTGGTTTATTCAAGACTATTTTGATAAAGTTTGTTGATAAAAGATAAATCGTTATAATGAAAGGGATAATCATACATAATAAGTATATGATGAAACTTATCATATTTTCTTCTTCTATAGCCATATTTAGATGATAAAAAGGAAATAAGTAAGTTTTTATTACCAGGGAAATATGATCCATATGATTTAATATTGATGTAAAGATTGTATTGATATAACCCATACCAAATATATAAGCTATAATAAATATTAGTGTAAGTAACCCTTCTATAAGATTTTTATGTTTAATATGTATTAATATATAACCAATGAACCAACTTATAATGCAATTCATTGTTAAAACAAGCAATGGTAACGTTAATATAACAATAATAAAGATAATCATTTGCGTGATAGTGCATGAATAATACAATAGATAAATAAGCCAGGCTGGTATACAAACCACAAATTCATAAGCATAATTCAATATCAATAATGCAAACAAACGACTTAATACAATATCAATATTAGAAATAGGCATGGATAATAGTAATTCATTATCTCTAACATTATATATTTCATGATAAGTCAAAAAGATACTTCCTACAAACATCAGCATAAATGCCATAATAGCCATTACAATAAAATATATGCTACGAAAATCTTCTACTAAAACTAAGAACATCATACTAAAAGAAAACAAAAGGGATATAGCTAAAAATACAAACAATAAACCATATAAAAAATTTATGATATGGTTATGATTATTTTTGAGTATTCTTGAAAACATCCCTCTAATACGAATGATGATGAGTTGTCTAAGCATAATCATTCTCCAATTCCAAAAATAGCTTTTCTAAACTTTCATCTTTAGTAACGACTTCTGTTTTACCACTTACAATCATTTGACCATTCTTTATAATAGAAATATGATCACATAATTTCTCAGCTACTTCTAGTACATGAGTTGAAAAGAATATCGCACCACCTTGATTACAATGTTGATGCATGAGTTGTTTTAATTGATAACTGGCTTTTGGATCTAACCCTACAAATGGCTCATCCATGATAATGAGTTTTGGAGCATGAACAAATGCAGATATCACTGCTAGTTTTTGTTTCATACCATGGGAATAACTATGAACAGGTTGACCTAAATCATTGAATATTTCAAATAGAGTGGCTAATTCTTCTATTCTTTGCATGCGTATATTTTTATCCACACGATAAGCATCACATATAAAATTAAGATATTGGATTCCTGTTAAATAATCATATAAATCAGGATTGTCAGGAATATAAGCCATTATCTTTTTAGCTTGAATTGGTTGCATTTGAACATCAACACCATGAATATGAATACTTCCTTTATCATAAGGCAATATACCTGCAATACATTTTAATGTTGTAGTTTTCCCTGCCCCATTGTGCCCTATAAATCCATGTATTTCTCCACTATGCACATGTAATGTCACATCATCAACAGCCTTAAAACGCCCATAAAACTTTGTTAAATGATTCATTTCTAACATATCATTCCCTCTTTTCGATACATAACATAAGAATATATCCCAATAACTAATGTTTCAACAAGTATGATTACTACTATAAATTCAAAACGACATAAATTTAAAATTGTCAATATCAGCATCATCAAACCAGTCACAACATACATATATCCACCCATCTTATGTGTCTTTTTCCATACTATTTCATTCTTCACTGTCCAAGGAAAACGAATACCTACATAATAATTCATCGGAATTGTTGGCATATAATTTCCTAAAAATAACAAAGACAGACAAAAAACAACGGACATAGCTACTTCCATATTGCCTTGAGGATAAAAACACATATACATCCATATAATATCTATAGCTAACATAAGCAACGTGATAATGATTCTTATTATTTCATAATCATTTGATTTAGATTCATACTTTTTTAAACGTTCATCTAATCTATTGATGAAGTCGAAACCATAATACATCACCACAGGTAACAATGATAACGCCAAAAAGATATATCGACTACCATAGCCATCAATCTCAAAATGAAAATTCCAATGAATAGGAATCACATCATTCATAAAATAAACACTAATCATCATAGCTAAAGTCATAATCCATAAAACAACACTAAAACTCTTCTTTGACATCTTTTTCACCCTCTAAATTAAAACTCATAACCCAATGAATCACTTCCTGAAAAACAGTCATATTCAAACTATATACAATAGTTTGCCCATGTCTTTCATCCGAAATAAGACCACTACTTTTTAATATATTCAAATGATGTGATATTGAAGGCTTTGTCATTTGAAAATGCTCTGCTATTTCTCCAGCATTCATATCTCCTTCTTTTAACAATTCTAATATTGCTCTACGTGTTGGATCACTTAACGCTTTAAATATATCCATAGCTCCTCCTTATTTAGATATTTATCTAAATATCTAAATAAATAATATCATAAAACTGTGTATCCTTAACTTTTCACAAAAAATAACTAAATCATAAAATTTGAACTAAAACGA
>JAJQFG010000068.1 GCA_021201315.1 Erysipelotrichaceae bacterium | reverse complement strand
GTATTGAATTTAAGCGTTATTCATTTATCTTTGATTTAGCGTTTGTGGATGATTTCGATTTTGATTTTTAGGGAGATAAAGGCATGGATATTGAAAAAATAGCTGTAGATACAGTGAATTTGAGTTTATCAAAAACTGATTATTTAACTTCATATATTAATGTAGGTGAAAAAACACCTGTATTTGATGGACCTGTATATGTTTATAAGACGCCAGGAAACAATCATAAAAACAAGGATTTATACGGTATAGTCAATACCCAAGTAAAGGGACAAAAAGAAGAAAAATTAAATAAAAGACAGATATCTTACTCAATTGAATTATCAGATTTAGAAGTTTATAGAGATCAAGGTGGTATAATGTTTTTTGTTGTAAATATTGATAGTAATCGAAATACACGCATATATTATGAACAATTATTACCATTTGATGTTAACAAACATTTAGCTAACTGTAAGGGAAAAAAAACAAAATCTATTAAATTGAAACCTTTTCCAAATGATATTGAGGAGATTACTAATTTATTTTTAAATTTTGTTAGTAATAGTGTAAAACAATCGATTTTAAAGAGAAGAAATAATATTACGTTTAATGAATTCTCAAAACAATTTAGATCTAATTTTAGATATTCTTTATCTTATAATAGGATTACTAGTGAAAAACAAAATCCTTTTGATTATTTCTTTACACATGACACTTATTTATATGCTGTGAACGATGATTTAGATATTTCTATTCCTTTGGAACATTTTGAAAAAATGGAATCAATAAGTTGTATTTCAAATGTATGCATTAAGACAATTAGTGGTATTTCTTATAATCAATGTCAAATCAAAAAAGAATTAGATAAAGAAACTATAACTTTTGGTAAAAACTATACAATGATAATAGAAAAAGATAACAAGATTCTTAATTTCAATATATGTGGCACATTAAAAGAAAGGATCAAAGCTTTGAAATTTTATCTTGATATGTTTCAACATGAAAAAATATTCATAAATGAAAAAGAAGTACTATTTACTTCTAACGAAACTAATAAATTAGAACATGTAAACACAGTCACAAAATGTTTGCAAGAATTAATCAGTTTGCAAGATACACTTGATTTATTAGATATAACAATTGACTTAGAAATGGATAATATCAATAACGAAGAAAATATCATGTTAGATGCTTTAGTTCAAAGTGTAAAAAATGGTCAATTAGTCAATTTAAGAACTACTTCAAATTCCAGTAAACAAATGGTATTTTTAAAAATAGCAAATTTACAAATTGGTGTATGTGCTGATAAAAAAGGAAATAAATACCTAATATCTAATTTCAATGATGGAAATAAAACTACAGGAATCACATTTGAAAATAGTACAACTGCTGAAACCACTATTTATAATATGTTTAAAAAAGAACATTACTTATTTTTAAATAACATTAATTTTAGAAAAATGATTGATAGTTTAAAAAATTATAATAGTGAAGGACATTATGAAGTGAGCAATCTTAATTTATTAGAAATATTGTTAGCTTATGATGAAAGTATAAATAAGAATCTATTAGATGTTGCAACAGAAATTGTAGAATGGCTATATATGACTTTAAATGATGAAACATCACTTATTAATTTATATCAATGTTATATAAGATATAGAAATTTAGATGAGAATGAGATAAATAAAATTATTGAATTACTTAACTCTACCAAAAACAATTTAATAATTGTTGGATGTCATATTTTATTAGGTAACAAATATATGATAGATAATGCAAAAAATAAATTAACTGGAATAGAACTTGAAGCATTACAAAATTATCCAATTTATAATTTAATAGATGGGGAGGTGTGAATATATGCAAGATGATTTAAATATAAAGTTAAAACAGCATTTCTATGGTAAGGTAGTTAGAAAAGACCTCACTAAAAAAATCAAGGAAGGGGCTAATGTTCCTGTCTATGTATTGGAATATTTATTAGGCCAGCATTGTAATAGTGATGATGAAGCAATTATTGAAGAAGGCTTGGAAAATGTCAAAAGAATATTAGCCAATAACTATGTTCGTCCTGATGAAGCTCAAAAGGTATTATCAAAGCTTAAGGAAAGAGGAACATATACTGTTATTGATAAAGTAACAGTTAAGGTTGATATTAAAAATGATCAATATTTAGCTGAATTCTCTAATCTAGGTATTAAGGATATACCTGTAGCTAGTGAATATGTATCACAGTATGAAAGATTATTATGTGGTGGTATATGGTGTATGGCAAACTTTGAATATTTGTATTTGGAAGATGATCATAAATCTGTACCTATTATTATTAGAAAGCTTAAACCGATACAGATGGCATCATTTGATTTAAGTGATGTTATTAATGAAAGACAATACTTTGAAAAAGAAGAATGGATAGATGTATTGCTAAGATCAATAGGTATGGAGCCTACAAAGCTCTCATATCGCGTTAAATGGCTTCATTTAGCACGTTTAATGCCTTTGGTAGAGAATAACCTTAACCTTTGCGAATTAGGCCCTAGAAGCACTGGAAAGTCTCATGTGTATAAGGAAATATCTCCTAACAGTATATTGGTATCAGGTGGACAAACAACTGTGGCTAATCTGTTCTACAATATGAGCACTAGACAAATTGGATTAGTAGGTATGTGGGACTGTGTGGCTTTTGATGAAGTTGCTGGTATTAAGTTCAAGGATCAGGATGGTGTCCAGATTATGAAGGACTATATGGCATCAGGATCTTTTAGTCGAGGCAAGGAAGAAAAGTCTGCTATGGCTTCTATGGTATTTGTAGGTAATATCAATGAAAGTGTTGATAACCTGTTAAAGACATCTAGACTATTTGATCCCTTCCCTGACCAAATGAAAACAGATACAGCCTTTCTAGATAGAATGCATTGTTATATACCAGGATGGGAAATACCGAAATATAGACCAGACTACTTTACAAATGAATATGGATTTATTACTGATTATCTAAGTGAAATGTTTAGAGAGCTTAGAAAGACATCTTATAGTGATGCTATGGATAAATACTTTAAGTTAGGTAATAACCTTAATCAAAGAGATACCATAGCTGTTAGAAAGATGGTATCAGCATTAATGAAGCTTGTTTATCCTGATGGTATCTACAACAAGGAAGATGTTAGAGAAGTATTAGAATTAGCATTGGAATTACGTAGAAGAGTTAAGGAACAATTAAAACGCTTAGGTGGTATGGAATTCTTTGATGTTAATTTCTCTTATATAGACAATGATACATTTGATGAAGAATTTGTCAGTGTTCCAGAACAAAGCTCTACTTCACTCATTCCAAAAGGAATGAATAAACCAGGTCATGTTTATACAGTTGCTTTTGGAAAGAATGGTAATCCTGGTACATTCAAGATTGAGTGTGAGATATTACAGGGTAATGGTAAATTCCAGGTATCAGGTATTAGTGGTAAAGATGCTAAAGAAGCTTGTGATATCGCTTATCGATATCTTAAAGCCAATAGTGCTTCTATTAGTCGAAGTATTGCAATTACATCAAAAGATTATATATTACAGGTACAAAGCCTTAATGGCGTTGCTATGACAGACCATTTATCATTGCCTGTATTAATAGCTATGTGTTCTAGTGCATTAAAGAAACCTACAGTATCATCATTAGTAGTATTAGGTGATATTAGTATTGGTGGTACGATATCAAGAGTATCTAATTTAGCTGACATCTTACAGATGTCACTAGACAGTGGAGCAACAAAGGTTTTATTACCAATGGCATCAGCTGTTGATATTGCAACAGTACCTCCTGAACTTATGGGTAAGTTTCAGATTATATTTTATGGAACTATTGAAGATGCAGTATTTAAAGCTTTAGGTGTAGAATAACTAAAGTATTAGTTTTAAGAATATAATATTGGGTAACTATTTTTGACATAGTTCCCTTTTTTTCACATATTTTTTAATTTATATGTTATAATTTTAATTAATATTGGAGAGAAGTGAGAAAAATGGCAAATAATACAAATTTAGCAAGACAACTTTATAATTCTAATAGAATATATAATTTAAGCAGACAAGGAAACAAAATAACAGCAAGTGTACAAGATGGAAAAGAATATAAAGTATCTTTTAAAACTGATTACACTCATAGAATTTATAGTGGAAAATGTACTTGTCCAAAAAAATATAGTTGTGAACATGTTTTGGCTGTAAATATGGCTATCAATAGTAATCGTAAAATATTATATTTTTATGATGATATGCCTCTTGATGAATGCTATTATGCATTATCATCTTATTATCGTACCCTTAGTGATTCTAACATTAATCAGAAATTAATAGATGAATTAGATAAGCGTATTGAAACAATTCATAATAATAAACAAAATCAAGTAAACAAAGTCTTAGATTTAACTGTGCCTTTATCGAATATTCACAATCAAATATCTAAGAGCCATCCAGGTTTTGAAAATAAACTTAATCCTTTATTGGATGAATTATTAAATAATGAAGAAACTGCTAAAGCTGTTTTTAATGGGTTCTTATTCAATAAAATGAACTTTATTGAAACCATATATGATGAATATTTTGAGAAAAGTATGAACTGTTTATCTGATACATATGTTTTAGATAAACTATCTGATATATTAAATGAAATAAAATCAAATATGGATGATATATCTACATTGTATTTTAATAAGGCTTTATCTGCTCATGAAGATTTATTAACTACCTTAAATCGAATAAATAATTATGAGGATGATACAATTAGTAAATGTAGAAAGGTAATACGACTCATTGATGAAAATAGGATAAAAGTTGCAACAAAAATTTACAATTCTATTTCAAAAAAACATCCTTTAAATTCAAAAATAAAAGAATTGCTAGATAGCAAGAAAACAACATCAAATATTAAAGATAATGTTAGTGATGATTTAACACTATTGCAATATTACTATATTGTGTTGTCATCATATAATATGTCAGAAACTCCTTATTTATTTTTAGATGAGGTAGATAAACGTACTAATAATATATTAAATCTCAAAGATAACAGAGCAACATTAATTATTAATTTGATAGAAGATTTCTATAAAATAACAAATTATCCCAAAGAAAAAAGTGTAGATGTTATTGAACATTTTAAGCTTGCGTTAGATAAATTATTAAATGATGATAAAAGTATTGAAACAATACTGGAATGGACATCTAATAATAGGAAATATAGCAAATATATTGAATTTGATGAATATCAGCAAATATGTAAAAATATACAATCAAGGAAATCAAAACAAAAGAATACTAATACTAATTTAAAATTATCTACAAATCAATCTAAGAATAATGCAAAATTAGATATCTCCATTGATGAATATACAACTTCTTATAAAGCACACAAACAAGATGATTTAGCAATGAAGCAAGGTTCATCTAATACTCATGATAAAGGGAAATCAAATAAAAATGATGAAAGTGAAGATGAATTGTCGCTATCGCAGTATTATTATATTGAATTAACTGGATACAGCATGTCTCAAGCACCTTACATGTTTTTAAATGAAGTAGATAAGCGTACTAATAATATAATAAATCAAAAAAATGATAATAGAGCATTGCTAATTATAGATTTGATCGAAGATTTCAATAAAATTATCAATTATCCAAAGACTAAAAAAGTTGATGTTATTGAACACTTTAAACTAGCGTTAGATAAATTGTTAGATGATAAAGAAAGTGTTGAAACTATATTGGAATGGACAACAGATAATAAGAAAAAAAATAAATATAATGAGTATAATGAATACTTACAAATATGCAAAAATATTATTTCTAGAAAATCTAAGCAAAATAACAAAGATAACAATGCTAAATTATTCTCAAATGATATTAATCAATCTAAAGAAAATAAAATAGATACATACAACAACAGAAATTATACATCATCACAAATAAATAAAAAAATGGATTTGTACATAAAACTTATGACTGGAAAAAATCATGATAATGCTATTGAATTATATGATGATTTTAAACAAATTTGTGGTGATGATTGGTATAAGTATAAACAACCTTTTTTTGATAAATTATCAAAAATGGCTGTACAAGATGTTTATTTTAAATTACTAGATTATGAAAATGAATGGCTTATTCAGACTAAGAAAGTGTTAGATTTAAAAAATGGTAGCGCAATGTATTTGTATGGCAAGTATAAAGATATGATTCATAATAACAATTCCGAAATGAGTTATCTTTTATTTATGGAATGTTTGATTAAGGAAATAAAAAATATGAAAGAGCCATACAAAGATATTAAAAGATATTTAGATTATCTAAAGGATTTTAATATCAATGAAAATATTATTAACGATATAGTATTAAGTTTAAAAATAGAATTTTATGACAATAAAAAGCTTGTTGAAATATTAGATAAATATTAAAGAAAGGAGAATAAAATGTTATTTCAAACCAATATTGAAGATATTATGAATGATAAAACATCATTAGAATTATCAAACTTATATATTAAATATAACTATATTCATAAAGTTGATATTATTGAAACAAAAGATGGATATGAAATTATAATAACTACTGATGTTTTGTCTAAAAAAGAAACATGTCACATTTTAATGAATTCTCAAAAACAATATTTATCTAGTACTTGCAGCTGTGACTGGAATAGTAATAATGGTCCTTGTCCACATGTTGGCGCAGCATTGCTATGGCTTAATAAACATGATATTGATGTAATTTCCTTTCATTATGTCAATAGATCGCATTTAAAGATTGAAGAAGAAAAGAAAAACAAATTATTAATGAAACTATCAAAACCCACTAAAGAATATATTGATGAAAAAAGGAATAGCAATGATAGTTATGATGATATAACTTACGATGGTCCACAATATCAACTAGAACCTAAATTAAAAGAAAGTCTTAATAATTTGTTTGCTATTGAATATCTAGTTGGTAATGAAGATCAGTATCATATTAATGATTTAAATAAATTTATATGGAGAATTGACAATAAAGTCAATAGTTCTTATGGATATTTTCTTAAATTTAAACATTGTGAACAAGCTTTTGATTCATTTGCTTTAAAACAAATAGAGTTTATTAGAAAAGCAAAACTTTATTATGATAACATAGAAGCAAGAAAAAGTTATAGAGATAATAGAGTTTATACTTTAAGAAAGCAAATAACTGTAAATTTAAATTTAATAGATGATTTTTTTGAAACTTATTATAATGAAGACGAAAAACAAATTTTTGATACTTTTAAATGCATAAATGAAAACAATCTTGTATCCTTATCTTTATTAGACAAATATGAGTTTTATATATTGCATTTGGAAAGTAAGTATAAAATTAAAAGTCTAAAGCATTGCTATGAAATTGAAAAAGACCACTCAAACTTTTTTACAATTACAAGAAATCAATTTGATGAAGAAGGTAATGTTTGTGAGTTGATAAAAAAATTAGAGAAAGAGGATCTTTTCATATTAAGAGAGGATTATGATGATTTTTACAAATATATTTTGCTTCCAATTATAGATTATCTAGATATTCAATTACCTCAAAATGTTTTATGTGATCAATATAAAACAATAAAAATATATGGAACAATTGACGATATTCATGATAGTCTTGTTTTTGAAGTATATTATATTAATGATAATAATGATCATATTAAAGGTCTAAATCCCAATAATAGGCTAAATCATAATCAAACAATTGTTGAAGAATATATAAAAGAATATGCTTCTTGGATAGATATAGAAAAACAAAAAGCTCATTTTTCATTTGATAAAGAAAAAACAAATGATTTCATCAATAAAATATTACCTATTTTACAGGAATATGCAGAAATCAATGTTACTAAAGATTTAAAGAAATTTGATGAAAAATCACATCTTGATATTAATGCTGGTATTAAAATTGTTAATAATTTATTGCAAATTGATTTAGATTGTAATCAAATATCAAAAGATGAAATAAAAGATATATTGCTTTATTACAATCGTGGAAGGAAATACTATCGTCTAAAAAATGGCGAAAACATTAATTTAAATTCACCAGAGTTAAAAGAGCTAAGTGACTTCTTAAGATTATACAATATCAATAGTAATGATATTGAAGATGGAAGTATCTCTTTACCTTCTACAAGAATGTTTTCTATAAATGATGATATTGATAAATTTGAACATATTCATATAGATAAAAAAGAATCATTTAAAAATACTATAAATAATTTTTTTGATAATGGAATTAACAATCATCAAATTCCTAATCGATATCAAAATGTTTTAAGGGATTATCAAAAAGATGGATATCAATGGTTACATATGCTTAGAGATTACAATTTTAATGGATTGCTTGCAGACGATATGGGACTAGGTAAGACGCTAGAGGTTATCGCTTTACTAGATAGTTTGGGAGATTGTACAAGTTTAGTTGTTTGTCCAGCTTCACTTGTTTATAATTGGGAAGATGAAGTTTACAAATTTTCGAATAATTTTAAAGTTAAATGTGTCAGTGGTGATCAATATGAAAGAAAAAATATTATTAACCACTACAATAGATATCAATTATTAGTAACATCATACGATTATATGCGTAGAGATTATGATTTATATAAGAGAATTAATTTTGAATACGTAATTCTGGATGAAGCTCAAAACATCAAGAATCATAATTCGCAGAAAGCTAAAAGTGTAAAAAAAATTAAAAGCAAAACATAAACTTGCTTTAACTGGAACTCCTATTGAAAACAGCTTGGCTGAACTTTGGTCTATATATGATTTTTTGATGCCTCAATACCTTTTTAATTATAATCAATTCAAAAAGAGGTATGAAAATGATATTGTTAAAAAGAAAGATAAACAAAAAACAGAAGACTTAAGGAAGTTAGTCAAACCATTTATGTTAAGACGTAACAAAAAAGATGTTCTAACTGAATTACCAGAAAAAATTGAAACAACTAAAATAATTTCATTTAATAAAGATGAACGAAATCGCTATTTATCTAAACTTGCTCAAGCCAATGAAGATTTGCAAAAATTATTAGAAATTGATTCTTCATCAAATAAAGTGCAAATACTTAACCTTATGATGCAATTACGACAAATTTGTTGTGATTCTCGATTGGTGTATAAAGACGTTGACAATATTTCATCAAAGATGCAAGCAACAATAGAGCTTATTAGAGATTTAAAATAAAACAATCAAAAAACATTATTATTTTGCTCTTTTACTAGTGTTTTGACTTTGCTTGAAAAAGAATTATCGCTACAAAATATTAAATATTATACTTTAACAGGAAGTATTTCCAAAAATAAACGTAAAGAACTAGTTGATAGATTTCAATCAAAGGATGATAATACGGACGTGTTTTTAATATCTTTAAAAGCTGGAGGTACAGGTTTAAATTTAACAGCTGCTTCAGCTGTAATACATTACGACCCTTGGTGGAACATTTCAGCTCAAAATCAAGCAACTGATAGAGCTTATCGTATTGGACAAAATGAAAAAGTACAAGTATTTTATATGGTTATGAAAGATAGTATCGAAGAAAAGATAGTTCAAATGCAAAAACAGAAAAAAGAATTATCTGATACATTCATTGAAGATAACAGTATTAATATATCACAAATGAGTAAAGAAGAAATTTTAGAATTATTTTCATAACATCAATATACTTAATTAAATACTACAAGTATTTTTTTATATAAAATCTGTTCTTACAAACCTTACTAATCCAATAATTCTAACAGGTAACTCTTCTACCTCTTCAGGAGTAAAATATCTAGGTTTATACTTAGGATTTGATGATTCTAATATCATCAGATCCTTTTTAAAATACACTTTTTTAATAGT
>JAJQFG010000074.1:251-64806 GCA_021201315.1 Erysipelotrichaceae bacterium | reverse complement strand
CTTGTTGTGTTAAATATTTTCGTGATTTTTTTAAAATAAAGAGGTACCCTCTCATATGAGGGTACCTCTAAAGTTCATGCCATTGCGCCTCTATATTAGAGACGTCATATAAACGCGGTACCACTCTAGTTGTTACTAATAACCACTCAATCCTTTAACGCAGGTAACGTTCCACTATACTTTATTCCAATGGACACTCCCAGGTGCGTATCATTTATGTCTTCGTAGTATTCTTTCACCAACCAATACCTCGCTAAACGCTCCTATAAACAACTCTCCTGATCAACGATTTATTTATTCTTGTTTATCATACAGTGATACTTTTTGTTTGTCAACTATTTTTTAAAATCACTTGTACTTGTTAAATTGAACTTTATGAATTTTATCTTTCTTATTGTAAGCAATACCTACTAATAATATTTCACTACAATCCTCTACTTTTTGCATATAATTCTTATCAATAATCTGTGACAAGGCATTTTCAGGGGTATCATTGACTTTTAATTCAATAATAATAGCAGGCATATGATCATTAATAGGTCTAAAAATCATATCACAACGGCCTTTACCACTCTTATCTTCACGTCTAATATCATAATCATCTCTAGCTTTGATATAACACAACGTCAATAAACATGCCATACTATTTTCATTATTATAGCTAAACAAATCTATTTCCTTATCATGTGCTTCTTCTATCATCTTAGCTAGTGTTACTTCATCTTGAGTCAAAGTGGCTTCTAAAATTTGTTCACTACGTTTTACCACATCATAAACGCCACCCATATTCTTTTGAGATAATACCTGTTCATACTTAAGCATTAACTCATGATTAGGTATATAAAGACACCCATGATGATATGTTAAAAAACCAAATATAGTCATAGCTGATAAAATATTATTTCTTGATTTTAATTCTTTATCAGTAGCACTATAGCCTTCAAGCTTAATTTTAACTGGAATACCTGATACTAATTGTACGATATCTTTTTTAACAGCATCGACATTATTTTTAATACAATCTGATATTTCACTCATTGGACCTGTTTCTGTCCAATAATTATCACAATAACCATTACTTAGCGCATTGGAAACACTACGTGGATTAAAAAGCTTTTTATTATCCATCGTATAATAACCATCATACCAATACTCTAATTCTTGATAAGAAATTTCTGAATATTCATTGCAAAGCTGATTAACTTCTAATTCAGTAAAGCCAAAGAAAGCAGTGTATTTACGATCATTGATAAAATTATATTCTTTAAAATTATTCAACTCTGATCCAGATGAATATTTAGCGATAGGTAATATTCCTGTCATATAAGCTAATTGAACATAAGGCATATCTTTAAAAAGTTCTTTTAAAAATTTTAAATATTTTTTATTTTGAAATTCATCCATAAAATCCTCATAAAAAATACTATCCCATTCATCGATAATGAATATAAAAGAATCTTTGGTTTCTTTAAAATAGTCACAGATAGGTAATCCTTCTGGTAAATCTATATGATATTGCAATTTAAGGTCTGAAATAATATTACTTTTTATTCGTGTAATATATTCTTTATAAGAAGAACATTCATCTCCCATTATACTCATATTGATATATAAAACATTATATTGATTAAGATGTTTTAAATAATTATCTGTCTTAGCAATATTTAAATGATCAAATAAAGATCTTGTATCATATCCTTTTGTAAGATAAGCTGCTAACATATTAGCATTATAAGTTTTTCCAAATCTACGAGGACGAGTAATACATATAAATTTTTCAGAACGTTTACTAATACATGCTGATATTTTATCAATGAGTAATGATTTATCTACATAAATATTATCATGAACAGTTTCATCAAATAATTCAATAAATTCGTATGTGTTTAAATAATTCATAGTATCACCTCAAATCTATTATAAACTATTTTATGGCTTTTTTCCATGAATATATTTAGAGGCACCTTTAAGGGTGCCTCATAAATACTAAACATGATAACGTTTTTTAGAATAATAGATATAACTTATACCAATGAAAGCCAATCCCATCATACTCATCCAAAATTCGTAATGACTATCATCACCTGTTTGTACATATGTAGTTTGAGATGTTGTAGTTGTTGGAGTATTTGGTGTTTCTTCTGGTGTTTCACTTGGTGTCGTTGGTTCTTCAGGTATGTCAGTCGTTGGTGTTTCATGAACTTCAGTTGTGACTGTATTTGTTTGAATGATTGTACTATTGTCAATTTGTACATAAGCTGTATTTTCAATCATACTTCCTGAAATACTTTCATTAACTGTGACGTCAAAACTTACTTCAATGGTCGAACCAGCATCTAATGCATCCAATGTCCAAGTCAATTTTCCATTAATTTCACTAATCACAACAGCTGTTGATTCAATACCATCAATAGTAACTTTAGCACTATTTTCAACATAGGTTGTACCTTTTGGAACATCATCACTAACCACAATGAATTGTTCATCTGATGTAACATTTGTATAACTAATAACATAAGTTAATGTATCACCTGCTTGTACAGTTTCACCATTCATAGAATTGCCATCACTATCTAATACATCTTTGACTGGTTCCTTAGGAACATCATTTGTAACAGTATTCGTATCAAATTCATATTCATGATTGATAGATACTGTTGCCGTGTTAGTAATTGTATTGCTTTCAACAGCTGTATTATCAACAACGACATCAAAACTTACCTTAATTGTTGAACCAGCTTCTAATGCATCCAATGTCCATGTAATCTTTCCATCTGTTTCTACAATACTTATATCTGTGGATTCAATACCATCAATAGTGGCTTTGGCACTATTTTCTACATAAGTAGTTCCTTCAGGAACAGCATCACTAATCACGATTGATTGTTCATTTGTAGTAATATTTGTATATTCAATAGTATAAGTAAGTGTATCTCCAACTTGTATCATACCATCATTAATAGAATTACCATTACTATCTAATACATCTTTTTCAGTTTCTATATAATAATTTGTAATCGTAGTTGTATATTCATCATCTTGTTTATAGCTTGCTATATATCCATCTACTGTATCTTCAATGACTTCATAGCTAATTCTATTGCCATTAGAATCATACTTATCTAAACCTTCATAAATATATGTCCAGCTGTCATCAGTATTCACTGTATAATCATCTGATGTTAATGTTAAATGAATTGGTTGACCATAATCTTCACCATTAACTGTTCCATATATAGTAACACTTATTGAATCAGGTCTTGTTTCCTCATTATCATTAGCCCATACTTTATGAATCGTGATATTTGTTGTTGGTGGATAACTGTTTTTAATTGTAAGAACATACATATCCAAATCTTCATCATATGCTAATCCATCATAATCAGTTGAGAAAGTAAGTGTTTCGCTTTCACCATCAATGTTAACTTTTATATCAATTTCATGATCATCATTAACACTAACACCATCAATCGTTTCAATGACACTATATTCTATTTCCTCACCATTATTATTGTATTTAAGCATATTTGCAAATGTTGTTGTATCTTTCCAATCATTATCTTTGATTAATTGCGTTGTTCCAACTTCTTTTCCATCAGCATATAATGTTGCATCAATCACAACATCATCAATATTAACGTCATTAGCTACAATATGCCATTCCTTAACAATCGCAATATCCATACGAACTGGATAACTATTTGTAATCGTATTGGTTTCTTCATCATATGACACACCAAACACAGCTACACTACCATCATCATATATGACTTTCATAATACCATCTGATTCTCCTACTTCTTTAATAGAATAATCAATCAATGTACCATTAGCATCATATTCATCTAAATCAGTAAATGTATAACTCCAACTTCCATCGCTATTAACTGTAACACCATCAGTAATTGATGAAATCGTCATTTCTTTTACCTTTTCTTCATTAGCATATAAAGCAATAGTAATAGGTACTGGTAAAACCTCATCACCATCAATATGCCATACCTTTGTAACAGTTAACTCAGTTGTAGAAGTTAAAGTATTGGTAATAATTGTTCCAGTATCACTGTCTTTATTTGTCACAATATAAGTTGAGCCATTCTCTCCAGTAATACTAGAAACAACACTCTTACTACCATCTACGTTTTCGATAACTTCACGGACTGTATATTTAATTTCATCACCATTAGAATCATACTTGTCTAAATTACTAAATGTATATGTCCATGTATCATCAGTTCCAGTTAAAGTGACTGTATCTTTAACTTCAGTTCCATTGGCATATAATACAACTGTAATTGAATCAGGTCTTGTATCATAGGCATCACTATTGTCTTTCCATACTTTTGTAACTGTAATATCGGTTAACTGTGAATATGTATTCGTAAAGTCTGCAGTTAAATCAGTATGATCTTCATCTAATGTTACACTAATGATACCATCATCAGTAACATCAAGTTCATAGCCATCAATATCTCCATTCACTTCTGTAACAGTATAGGTTCCTACTGGTAAATTATCCACTGTAATAAATCCTTTACCAGAACTATTAGTTATTAATTCAACATAAACTTCACTATCTGTTGCATTGCCATCTTTATCATAATAAACTAAATCATTTGTGTCTAATGAACCAGTTGTAACAGTAAATTTATATGTTCTTTCTAATGACATACTTGAATCATTGGATTCAACAGTCTTGTTAATTGTTAAAGAACCTCTAATAACCGTATTTTCAAATGCAATACTTCCATCTAAATATTCAGGCTCTGAAACACTCAATGTTCCATTGGATTCAGTTACTTCAACCATAACCATATATGAACTAGTATCATAAGCAATCGTATCATCACTACCCTTAACTTCAGTAATCTTATAATAATGAATACCCACATCATCAGGAGTGTAATAAAGATCAAATACAATACTACTATCAGCACCATTTGTAGTAGTTTCACTATATAATACATCATTATCAGTATCATATAATGTATTACCTTTACTATCTACTTCGGTAATTAAGAATTCAAATTGATCATCATCTAATGCAACTTCTTTTCCATTCAATGTTAAAGTCTTACTACCAACAACTTCAGTAGAGATATATGGATAATTATTTGTAATATTTAAGATAGTATTACCATCAGTATCTGTTGTGCTATCATACTTAACATAGTATGTTAGATTATCGATATCTACCAAATGACCCTTGGCATTTGCTTCTACAACTGAATATGTAATCAAAACGCCTTCATCAGTATATAATGGCAGATTCTCTTTTGTCCATGTCCAGTTAGTTGAATTTAATGTACCACTATATGTAGAACCATCACTACCTTTTAATGTAACATCAATGTCAGTTGTTGGTACAGTTACTGTATCATCTTTAATGTTCCATGTTTTTGTAACAGTAACATTGGTTGTACCTGTTAAAGTATTGGTAATTGTTGTTCCATCGATGCTTGTTTCATATCCAGAAACAGTATTCTCCGTAACTGTATATGTATAAAGCTTTCCGCTGCTGTCATACTTATCTAAATTCTCAAATGTGTATAACCATTCACTGTTTGCAGAATCTCCTGTCACATTAACTGTTTTAATGGTTGTTCCATTCTGTAGCAGATTAACCGTTATAGATTCAGGTCTAGTATTATATGCATTTCCATTGTCTTTCCATACTTTTGTAACCGTAATATCAGTTAATTGTGAATAGGTATTTGTAAAGTTAGCTGATACATCAGTGTTATCTTCATCCAATGTAACTGTAATAATACCTTTATCAGTTACATCTAAAGTATATCCATCAATAGCACCATTCACTTCTGTAACTGTATATATACCTACTGGTAGATTATTAATTGTAACATCTCCATTACCAGAACTATTAGTCTTTAATTCAACATAAACCTCACTATCTGTTGCATTGCCATCTTTATCATAATATACGAGGTCTTTTGTATCTGTAGAACCTGTTGTAACAGTAAACTTGTATGTTCTTTCTAATGACATACTTGAATCATTAGATTCAACAGTCTTATTAATCGTTAATGAACCTCTAATAACAGTATTTTCAAATGTAATATCATTATCTAAGTATTCAGGTTCAGAAACATTCAATGTTCCATTTGATTCGGTTACTTCAACTTTTACCATATATGAACTATTTGTATCATATGCAATAGTTTCATCATTACCTTTGACTTCAATAATCTTATAATAATGAACACCTACATCATCAAAAGTATAATAAAGATCAAATACAATACTTCCATCTGCACTATTTGTAGTTGTATCACTATATAATACATTATTATTAGAATCATATAATGTATTGCCATTACTATCAACTTCTGTAATCAAGAATTCAAATTGATCAGCTTTTAAATCCACATTAGTGTTATTCAATGTTAAAGTCTTTGTTCCAACAATTTCAACAGATTTATATGGATAACTGTTTGTGATATTTAAGACAGTATTACCATCAGCATCAGTAGTGCTACTATATACAACATAATATGTTAAACCATCAATATCTACCAAATGACCATTGGCATTGGTTTCAACAACTGAATAAGTGATTAATTCTCCTTCATCTGTATACAATGGAAGATTTTCTTTTGTCCAAGTCCAGTTAGTTGAACTTAATGTACCACTATATGTAGAACCATCACTGCCTATTAAAGTCACATCAATATCAGTAGTAGGTACTGTAACATTATCAACATAAATTTTCCATGTTTTTGTGACTGTAACACTTGTCGTACCAGTTAATGTATTCGTAATAGTTGTTCCAGTATCAGTATCTTTACTTATAACAGTGTATGTTGAGCTATTCTTTCCTGAAATACTAGAGACAACACTCTTACTATCATCTGCATTTACAATGACTTCACGAACCGTATATTTAATTTCGTCACCTTTAGAATCATACTTATCTAAGCCAGTAAATGTATATGTCCATGTATCATCAGTTCCACTTAAAGTGACTGTATCCTTAACTTCAGTTCCATTGACATATAATACAACTGTAATAGAATTTGGTCTTGTATCATAAGCATCACTGTTGTCTTTCCATACCTTTGTAACTGTAATATCTGTTAACTGTGAGTATGTATTCGTAAAGTTTGCGGTTAAATCAGTATGATCTTTATCCAATGTTACACTAATGATACCATTATCAGTAACATCTAAATCATAGCCTTCAATAGCTCCATTCACTTCTGTAACAGTATAGGTGCCTACTGGTAGATTATTAATTGTAATATTTCCATTTCCAGAACTATTAGTCTTTAATTCAACATAGGCTTTATCTTGTGAAGCTTTGCCATCACTATCATAATATACAAGATCATTTGTATCTGTAGAACCTGTTGTAATAGTGAACTGATATGTTCTTTCTAATGACATATTTGAATCATTGGATTCAACAGTCTTATTAATCGTTAAAGAACCTCTAATAACTGTATTTTCAAATTCAATACTTCCATCTAAATATTCAGGCTCTGAAACATTCAATGTTCCATTTGATTCAGTTACCTCAACCATAACCATATATGAACTAGTATCATAAGCAATCGTATCATCACTACCCTTAACTTCAGTAATCTTATAATAATGAATACCCACATCATCAGGTGTATAATATAAATCAAATACAATACTTCCATCTTTACTATTAGTAGTTGTATCACTATATAATACATTATTATCAGTATCATATAATGTATTGCCTTGACTATCTACTTCAGTAATTAAGAATTCAAATTGATCATCATCTAATGCAACTTCTTTTCCATTTAATGTTAAAGTCTTACTACCAACAACTGTTGTAGAAATATATGGATAATTGTTCGTAATATTTAAGATAGTATTTCCATTAGAATCAGTAGTACTATCATATTCAACATAATATGTTAGACCATCGATATCTACCAAATGTCCTTTAGCATTGGTTTCTACAACAGAATAAGTAATTAATTCGCCTTCAGTTGTATATAATGGAAGACCTTCTTTTGTCCATGTCCAGTTAGTTGAACTCAATGTACCACTATATGTAGAACCATCACTGCCTTTTAATGTGACATCAATATCAGTTGTTGGTTCAGTTACACCAGTAGCATTTATATTCCGTTCTTTTGTAACTGTAACCTTAGTTGTACCTGTCAAAGTATTTGTGACAGTAAATCCATCTACTGCATCTCCTATAATTGCTGTCTTATATCCTGATACTTCATTCTCTGTAACTGTATATGTATAAAGCTTTCCGCTGCTGTCATATTTATCTAGATTCTCAAATGTGTATGACCATTCACTGTTTGCAGAATCTCCTGTCACATTAACTGTTTTAATGGTTGTTCCATTCTGTAGCAGATTAACCGTTATAGATTCAGATCTAGTATTATATGCATTACCATTATCTTTCCATACTTTTGTGACCGTAATATCTGTCAACTGTGAATATGTATTTGTAAAGTCTGCAGTTAAATCAGTATGATCTTCATCCAATGTTACACTAATGATACCATTATCAGTAACATCTAAATCATAGCCTTCAATAGCTCCATTCACTTCTGTAACAGTATAGGTTCCTACTGGCAGATTATTAATTGTAACATCTCCATTACCAGAACTATTAGTCTTTAATTCAACATAGACTTCACTATCTGAACTATTTCCATCTTTATCATAGTATACAAGATTATTTGTATCTACAGAACCTGTTGTAACAGTAAACTGATATGTTCTTTCTAAAGACATATCTGAATCATTAGATTCAACAGTCTTATTAATCGTTAATGAACCTCTAATAACTGTA
Organism: Erysipelotrichaceae bacterium; assembly: GCA_021201315.1. Classification (GTDB taxonomy): domain Bacteria; phylum Bacillota_I; class Bacilli_A; order Erysipelotrichales; family Coprobacillaceae; genus JAJQDJ01. The sequence continues at coordinate 55,994 of JAJQFG010000074.1, read as the reverse complement.
TTTTCAAATTCAATACTTCCATCTAAATATTTAGGCTCTGAAACATTCAATGTACCATTGGATTCAGTTACTTCAACTTTTACCATATATGAACTATTAGTATCATATGAAATGTTATCATCATTTCCTTTGACTTCAGTAATCTTATAATAATGAGTACCTACATCATCAAAAGTATAATAAAGATTAAATACAATACTTCCATCTGTACTATTTGTAGTTGTGTCACTATATAATACATCATTATCTGAATCATATAATATATTGCCTTGACTATCAACTTCTGTAATCAAGAATTCAAATTGATCATCTTCTAATGTAACTTCTTTTCCATTCAATGTTAGAGTCTTTGTACCAACAACTGTTGTAGAAATATGTGGATAATTATTAGTGATGTTTAAGATAGTATTACCATCAGCATCAGTAGTACTGTTATATTCAACATAGTATGTTAAACCGTCAATATCTACCAAATGTCCATTGGCATTTGTTTCTACAACTGAATAAGTAATTAATTCTCCTCCACTTGTATATAATGGAAGATCTTCTTTTGTCCATGTCCAGTTAGCTGAACTTAATGTACCACTATATGTAGAGCCATCACTGCCTGTTAATGTAATAGCGATATTAGATGTTGGTTCAGTTACAATATGATTATAGATATTCCATGTTTTTGTGACTGTAACATCAGTTGTACCAGTTAAAGTATTTGTGATGGTTGTACCAGTATCAGTATCTTCATTCTTTACAGTATATGTTGAACTGTTTTCACCTGAAATACTAGAAACAACTGTCTTACTATCATCTGCATTTACAATAACTTCACGAACCGTATATTTAATTTCGTTACCTTTAGAATCATACTTATCTAAGTCACTAAATGTATATGTCCATGTATCATCAGTACCACTTAAAGTGGCTGTATCTTTGACTTCAGTTCCATTGGCATATAATACAACTATAACTGAATCAGGTCTTGTATCATATGCATCACTGTTATCCTTCCATACTTTTGTAACAGTGAAATCTGTTAATTGTGAATATGTATTAGTGAAATCTGCAGTTAAATCAGTATGATCTTCATCCAATGTTACACTAATGATACCATTATCAGTGACATCTAAATCATAGCCATCAATAGCACCATTCACTTCTGTAACAGTATAGGTTCCAACAGGTAAATTATCAATTGTAACATCTCCATTACCAGAACTATTAGTCTTTAATTCAACATAGACTTTATCTTGTGAAACATTGCCATCACTATCATAATATACAAGATCATTTGTATCTGTAGAACCCGTTGTAATAGTGAACTGATATGTTCTTTCTAATGACATACTTGGATCATTGGATTCAACAGTCTTATTAATCGTTAATGAACCTCTAATAACTGTATTTGTAAATGTAATACTACCATCTAAATATTCAGGCTCTGAAACATTCAATGTACCATTGGATTCACTTACTTCAACTTTTACCATATATGAGCTATTTGTATCATATGCAATAGTTTCATCATTACCTTTGACTTCAGTAATCTTATAGTAATGAGTACCTACATCACCAGATGTATAATAAATATCATATGCAAAACTTCCATTAGCACTATTTGTAGTTGTATCACTATATAATACATCATTATTCACATCATATATTGTATTACCTTTACTATCTACTTCTGTAATCAGGAATTCAAATTGATTAGCTTCTAAATCCACATTTGTGTTATTCAACGTTAAAGTCTTTGAACCAACAACTGTTGTAGAAATATATGGATAGTTATTCGTGATATTTAAGATAGTATTTCCATTAGAATCAGTACTACTATCATATTCAACATAATATGTTAGACCATCGATATCTACTAAAGAGCCGTTAGCTGCAGTTTCAACAACTGAATAAGTTATCAATACTCCTTCATCTGTATATAATGGAAGGTTTTCTTTTGCCCATGTCCAGTTAGATGAACTTAATATACCACTGTATGTAGAACCATCACTACCTGTTAATGTAACATCAATATCAGTTGTTGGTTCAGTTACACCAGTAACATTAATATTCCATTCTTTTGTAACTGTAACCTTAGTTGTACCTGTTAATGTATTTGTGACAGTAAATCCATCTGTTGCATCTCCAGTAATAGCTGTTTCATAACCTGATACTGTTTCCTCTGTAACCGTATATTTATAGAGCGTACCAGTGTTATCATATTTATCGAGATCTTCAAATGTATATGACCAGTCACCATTAGTATCGGCTTTGACTTCAACAGTTTTGATGATTGAGTCGTTTTGAAGTAGATTGATATTTATTGATGTTGGTCTTGTCTTATATGCATTACCATTATCTTTCCATACTTTTGTGACCGTAATATCTGTCAACTGTGAATATGTATTTGTGAAGTTAGCTGATATATCTGTATGATCTTCATCTAAAGTCACACTAATGATACCATTATCAGTTACATCTAAAATATATCCATCAATAGCTCCATTCACTTCTGTAACTGTATATGTTCCTACTGGTAAATTACCAATTGTAACATCTCCATTACCAGAACTATTAGTTGTTAATTCTACATAGACTTCACTATCTGAACTATTGCCATCTTTATCATAATAAACTAAATCATTTGTATCAGCTGAACCTGTTGTAACTGTGAACTGATATGTTCTATCTAATGACATACTTGAATCATTAGATTCAACTGTCTTATTAATCGTTAATGAACCTCTAATAACTGTATTTTCAAATGTTATACTTCCATCTAAATATTCAGGCTCTGAAACATTCAATGTTCCATTTGATTCAGTCACTACAACTTTTACCATATAAGAGCTATTGATATCATATGAAATGTTATCATCATTTCCTTTGACTTCTGTAATCTTATAATAATGAGTACCTACATCATCAAAAGTATAATAAAGATCAAATACAATACTTCCATCTGCACTATTGGTTGTAGATTCACTATATAATACATCATTATCAGAATCATATAATATATTACCTTCACTATCAACTTCAGTAATCAGGAATTCAAATTGATTAGCTTCTAAATCCAGATTTGTGTTATTCAACGTTAAAGTCTTACTACCAACAATTTGTGTAGAAATATATGGATAATTATTAGTGATGTTTAAGATGGTATTACCATCAGCATCAGTAGTACTGTTATATTCAACATAATATGTTAAACCATCGATATCTACCAAATGACCATTGGCATTAGTTTCTACAACAGAATAAGTTATTAATTTTCCTTCACTTGTATATAATGGAAGATCTTCTTTTGTCCATGTCCAGTTAGTTGAGCTTAATGTACCGTTATATGTTGAACCATCACTGCCTGTTAATGTAATAGCAATATTAGATGTTGGTTCATTAACAATATTATCTTTGATATTCCATGTTTTCGTAACAGTAACTTTAGTTGTACCAGTTAGTGTATTCGTGATGGTTGTACCAGTATCAGTATCTTCATTCTTTACAGTATATGTTGAACTGTTTTCACCTGAAATACTAGAAACAACTGTCTTACTATCATCTGCATTTACAATAACTTCACGAACTGTATATTTAATTTCGTCACCTTTAGAATCATACTTATCTAAGTTACTAAATGTATATGTCCATGTATCATCAGTTCCAGATAAAGCAACTGTATCTACAACTTGACTATCATTAGCATATAACACAACTGTAACAGAATTTGGTCTTGTATCATAAGCATCACTGTTATCTTTCCATACTTTTGTAACCGTAATATCTGTTAATTGTGTATTTGTTATATTAAAACCATCATAAGTCGTTTTATATCCACTAATTACTGCTTCGGTTACTGTGTATGTATATTCATAGCCTTCTGAATCATATTTTGGAAGATTGCTATATGTATAGGTATTTCCACTCCATTCAACAGTTGCTGTTACTGTCTCGCTTGTTGAGCCTGCCTTGGCACTTACTCTCGTTAATGTCAGCGTAATCTCTTTTTCATTGTCATGATTCTTGTTTCCATCAATCCATGTCTTTTCTCCACTTATATCTACAGTTCCTGTTATTGTATTGGTTATGTTATAGCCATTATAGGTTGTTATATAACCAGAAACAGCTTCTTCTGTAATAGTATATGTATACTTCTTTCCATCACTATCATACTTGGCAAGATTATTAAACGTATATGACCAGCTACTGCTTAAAGAATTACCTGTCACATCAACTGTTTTAATGGTTGTTCCATTCTGTAGCAGATTAACTGTTATTGATGTTGGTCTTGTATTGTATGCATTTCCATTGTCTTTCCATACTTTAGTAACTTCTACACTTGTTGTTCCAGTTAGTGTATTTGTAATCGTTGTTCCATCAATGCTTGTTGTATAACCTGATACTTCATCCTCTGTAACTGTATATTTATAAAGCGTGCCAGTACTATCATACTTATCAAGATCTTTAAATGTGTACGACCAGTCACTACTTGCAGAATCACCTGTCATCTCAGCAGTTTTAATAACTGTTCCATTTTGAAGCAAATTGACTATTATTGATGTCGGTCTTGTATTATATGCATTACTATTGTCTTTCCATACTTTAGTAACCTCTACACTTGTTATATCAGTCAGTGTATTTGTAATCGTTGTTCCATCAATGCTTGTTGTATAGCCTGAAACAGCTTCTTCAGTAATTGTATATGTATACTTCTTTCCATCATTGTCATACTTGTCAAGATTGTCAAACGTATATGACCATTCACTGCTTGAAGAAGCACCTGTCACATCAACAGTTTTAATAATCGTTCCATTTTGAAGCAAATTGACTGTTATTAATGTTGGTCTCGTATTGTACGCATTGCCGTTGTCTTTCCATACTTTATTAACTTCTACACTCGTTATACCTGTTAATGTATTAGTGATGGTTGTTCCATCAATGCTTGTTGTATAGTTTTCAACCGAATTCTCTGTAACTGTATATGTATACATCTTTCCATCGCTGTCATACTTGTCAAGATTGTTAAACGTATATGACCAGTCACTGCTTAAAGAATCACCTGTCACATCAACAGTTTTAATAATTGTTCCATTTTGAAGCAAATTGACTGTTATTGATGTTGGTCTCGTATTATACGCATTGCCGTTGTCTTTCCATACTTTATTAACTTCTACACTTGTTGTATCGGTCAGTGTATTTGTGACAGTATATCCATCTATCGCATTTCCTGTAACAACCGTTTCATATCCTGATACAGCTTCCTCTGTAACTGCATATTCATAAAGTTTACCTGCACTGTCATACTTGGCAAGATTATCGAATGTATATTTCCAACCATCACTTGAGGTTACTGTTGTTGAATTAATCTGTGTACCGTTTTGAAGCAGATTGACTGTTACTGATGCTGGTCGTGTTCCATACGCATCACTATTGTCTTTCCATACTTTTGTTCCAACAATATTAGTTGATTCACTGTTAACAAAGCTTGCTGATAACGTTCCATTCGTTACAATTGTTCCTGTTGTATTTCTGCTTGACACAAGCACATAACCACTTGCACTAGATTCTTTTACTTCATAGGTTGTCCCATTTAACAATCCATAAATCGTTATAGTCTGTTCACCTTTTAACTGAATAGTTGTTGCAGAATTGTTATCTACTTTTTCTATTGTTCCATTAGAACCAAATGTTATTGTACCTGATTTCGTTTCAGTTGAACCATCAGTTGTAATAATATAATTATACGTATCACTAACATATACAGGGCTACTGTTTTCTACTCTTGTTAAAACTATACTAAAATCAAATAACGTATTACTAGTTGAATCTTCATATACAGTCTTACTAATAGATAAGTCTCCCGTATTTAAGGTATTTGTTACAGTATTATTAACATAACTAACAGTATAAACACCACCATTATAACCAGTAAATGTATCACCACTAGCATATGATGTTTTAATTGTTCCATCATTATTCAATGATACTTCTTTAATGACATATGTGATTTCATTCCCACTTGAATCATATTTATCTAATCCTATAAAAGTATATGACCAGCTATTGTCATTATTGACTATTATATTTGAAGAAGTATCAATACTGGTTGACGTTGTTGTATCAGTTTCTTCAGCTGATAGATTTCCAATAGAATCAGATGTTATGTTTACATATTTATTTGCATAAACTCCATCACTCGTATATAACGCTAGTGTAATAATATCTAATCTAGTATCGTTAATGTTATTATTGTCATTCCATACTTTTGTCACTGCTACGTCTGTAACTGCTTTGTTTGTAAATATTGCTGATGATTCATTCGTAGTTATTGTTCCTGAGGTACCACTATAATCGACATTTTCATATCCAGTCATATCATTTTCGCTTACAGAATATGTTGTACCGACTGGCAACCCTGTAATTGTAATTGTCTGTCCAGCTAATAATGATACTGATGTAGTAGTTGTTCCATCAACTGCTGATATAACACCATTAGCAACTGTTATCTTACCAGTTTTTGATACTATACCAGATGAATTCGTTATAGTATAATCATATGTTCCATTAACATTTACTGAAGTATTAGTTAATGTGATAGCAAACGAAAATTGAGTATCATCAGTTACATTTTCATTATTAAATTTCTTTGTTATTGATAGACTTCCTGTGTCAATAGTATTTTCAAAGTTGATACTATTATTTAAATATGTTACCTCTGTAGTTAAATTACCATCTGTATCTTTCCCTACAACCACCTCTACAATATATGAGCTAGAAGCATCAGTAACATAATTATAATTACTAGAGTTTTCTGTAATTTTATAATAATGTGTTCCAATATCAGAAGTCGTATAATTGATGCTAAATAATATATTGCCTATAGTATTGTTTGTGCTATCTACACTATATGTTCCTTGTGATGTATATCCTCCTGTCTTTTCTGTACCTGATGCATCTGCTACTTCAGTTATTGTAAAATCGAATGTATAACCACTTAAATCCAGTGCTTTTTCATTAAGCGTTAATGTCTTAGTTCCTGTGATTTGTACATTTGTAGTAGGGTAATTGTTTGTAACTGTATAACTGTTCTGATTTTCTGTTACTGTCACATAGTATGTTTTTCCTTCCAGTGTAATCAAAGAGTACTCATTCACACCAGATTCAGAAACTGTATATGTTATTTCATATCCATCACTTGTATACAATGGAAGATCTTCAAATGTATATGACCATTCTCCAGTTGAATTGTCTATAGTTACTTCATTATCAGTAGAAGTTATAAGATATGTTTGAATATATCCATTTATTGCAGTTCCAGTTAAAACAAGTGTCGTATCAGGATATGAATCAATTGTATATCCACTTGCTATATCCCATAACTTTGTAACAATAATATCAGTTGATTTACTATTTATAAAACGTGCTGAAGATGTACTATCCTTTGCAATTGTTCCAGTAAGGGCGTTATCTGTAATTAAAACATAATCATTTGTACTTGCCTCTGTTACTGTATATATTGTTCCAGTTGGAAGTCCATAGATTGTGATTGTTTGACCATTTGTCAATTGAATAGAAGTCGCAGCTGTCCCTTTCACTGCTTCAATTTTTCCATCTGAACCAAATGTTATCGTACCTGTTGATACCGTACCTGATGAATCACTAATAATATAATTATATATTCCACTAACATAAGTCGTATTTCCATTATCATCTCTTGTTAGAACTATACTAAAATCAAATGATGTATCGCTACTTGAATCATCATATACAGTCTTACTAATAGATAGATTCCCTGTACTTAATGTATTTGTTACAATATTACTATCTTCATTATAACTTACAGTATATAAGACATTATTATTACCAGCAAAGGTGTTACCTTCAGCATATATCGTACTAAGTGTTCCATCAGATATTTCTCGAAAAACATATACGATTTCATTTCCGTTTGAATCATATTTTTCCAAGCCTGTAAAAGTATAAGACCACTTATTATTACTAGTAACAGTTGCATTTGAAGAGGTAGTAGTTCCAGTTGAAACATCTGTCTCAACAGCTGATACTGTTCCATCACTATTTTTAGTTAAAGTTACATACTTACACATATAAGTATATTCAGTTTCTTCTTCTCCACTGCTTGCATTCAATGTTGTTGTTTTTGTATATAAAGCTAATGTAATGGTGTCAGGTCTAGTACTATTGATATTATCGTTATCATCCCATATCTTCGTTACAGTGACATTAGTCAATTCATTGTTTACAAAGCTTGCTGATGATGTTTTGCCAGTTTCAATTGTTCCTGTTGTTCCAGTGCTTGATACAAGTGTATAACCACTTTTACTTGTTTCTGTTACTGTATACTTTGTTCCTGTTGGAAGCCCAATAATTGTCAATGTTTCTCCAGCCTTTATATTTACTGTAGCAACTCCATTTGTGAATGTTATTGTATCAGATGTAGTAGTAGCATAAGTATAATTATTATTAGTATCATCTAATTTAATAGTAAATTCAAATTCTGTAGTTGTATCATTGCCATATAATGTTTTGCTAATAGATAAATCTCCAGCTTGTAATGTATTAGTTATTGTATTGGAAGTATCATTATATGTTACGCTATATGTTGATCCATTATCACCTAAAATTGTATTTCCATTACCTATAACAGTATTACCATTAAGTTCACGAACTGTATAAGTAATCAGATTACCAGATGAATCATACTTATCTAAATCACTAAATGTATATGTCCACTGATTTCTTGTTGAATCTACAGTAACACCTGAAGAGTCCTTAGTTAAAGTGACTGTTTTTACAACATCATTTCCATTAGCTAATAACTCTAATGTAATGGAAGTAGGTCTTGTTGAATTAATATTACTATTATCTTCCCATACCTTTGTTGCCGTTATTTCAGTTGTTTCAGTATTTGTGATCTTATAGCCTGCTGAAGCACTTCCTGTAATGACGCTGTTGTATCCATTTATAGAAACTTCTTCAATAGTATATTCAATTTCCTTACCATCAGCGTCATACTTATCAAGATTTGTAAATGTATATGACCAGCTATTACTATTATTCAAGGTAGCTGTAGTCACTTCTGTTGTACCATTCATAAGCTTGACTATGATTTCATCGCTTGTATGACTTTTACTATTGTCATTCCATGCTTTTGTGACTTTTACCTCAGTTATAGCCTTATTCGTAAATGTCACAGATGATTCTGATGTACTGATTGTTCCTGATGTATTATCAGTTGTGACATTTTCATATCCAGTTGTTTCGTTTTCAGTTATCGAATATGTTGTACCTACTGGTAGTCCTGCAATTGTAATTGTCTGTCCTGCTAAGAGCAATACTGATGCAGTGCCACTAGCAAATGTTATTTTACCTGTTGATGCAGTACCTGATGAATCACTAATAGTATAATCATAAGTTCCATTAACATTTACTGAAGTATTAGTTAATGTGATAGCAAATGGGAATTTTGTACTAGTATCAGTTACATATTCATTATTAAGTTTCTTTGTTATTGATAGACTTCCTGTGTCAATAGTATTTTCAAAGTTGATACTATTATTTAAATATGTTACCTCTGTAGTTAAATTACCATCTGTATCTTTCCCTACAACCACCTCTACAATATATGAGCTAGAAGCATCAGTAACATAATTATAATTACTAGAGTTTTCTGTAATTTTATAATAATGTGTTCCAATATCAGAAGTCGTATAATTGATGCTAAATAATATATTGCCTATAGTATTGTTTGTGCTATCTACACTATATGTTCCTTGTGATGTATATCCTCCTGTCTTTTCTGTACCTGATGCATCTGCTACTTCAGTTATTGTAAAATCGAATGTATAACCACTTAAATCCAGTGCTTTTTCATTAAGCGTTAATGTCTTAGTTCCTGTGATTTGTACATTTGTAGTAGGGTAATTGTTTGTAACTGTATAACTGTTCTGATTTTCTGTTACTGTCACATAGTATGTTTTTCCTTCCAGTGTAATCAAAGAGTACTCATTCACACCAGATTCAGAAACTGTATATGTTATTTCATATCCATCACTTGTATACAATGGAAGATCTTCAAATGTATATGACCATTCTCCAGTTGAATTGTCTATAGTTACTTCATTATCAGTAGAAGTTATAAGATATGTTTGAGTATATCCATTTGTTGCAGTTCCAGTTAAAACAAGTGTCGTATCAGGATATGAGGTAATCGAATATCCTGCTGCTATATTCCATAACTTTGTAACAGTAATATCAGTTGATTCACTATTTACAAATGATGCTGAAGAAGTTCCACCAGTCGTAATTGTTCCCTTTGTATTGCTGCCTGACACAAGTATATAACCACTTGAATTAGATTCTGTTACTGTATATTCTGTTCCAGTTGGAAGTCCAATAATTGTTAATGTTTCTCCACCTTTTAAATATACTGTAGCAACCCCATTTGTAAATTTTATTGTTCCATTTGAAGTACTGGTTCCATCAGTAGTCGTAGTAGCATAAGTATAATTATTAGTATTATCATCATTTAATGTAACAGTAAACTCAAATTCTGTACTTGTGTCCCCACCATGTAATGTTTTACTAATTGATAAATTTCCAGCTTGTAATGTATTCGTTATTGTATTATTAGTATCATCATATGTCACAAGATATGTTGATCCGTTTTTACCCGAAAAAGTTGTAAGATCTGAAATTACATTAGTACCATCAAGTTCTCGAACTGTATAAGATATTTCTTTGCCGTCTGAATCATATTTATCCAAATTAGTAAATTGATATGTCCAGGTATTACCAATTCCAGTTAAGGTAACTGTATCCTTAACAATTGTACTATTTGCTAATAACTCTAATGTAATAGAATCAGGTCTTGTTGAATTAACATCACTATTATCATCCCATACTTTCGTTGCTGTTATTTCTGTTGTTTCAGTATTCATGATTATATAGCCTGTACTAGCATTTCCTGTAATGACACTACTATATCCAGTTATTGAATCTTCATCAATTGTATAAGTATATTCAACACCATTAGCATCATACTTAGGTAAATCACTAATTGTATAAGACCAATTACCATTATTATCAACCGTTACATTAGCATCAGTACCTGTTGAAGTTAATGTATAAGTACCGTATTCATTGGTTGTTGTTTCACCATTAATAATAACGCTTTGATTTAGTATGACTGATATAGAATTTGGCGTTGATGAACCATCATCAACCCATACTTTTGTTATAGGAATACTTGTTAATTCCGTATTGGTAATAGTATAGCTACCATCATCGTTTTTTATAATGTTACTACTATAATCTTCTACAGAAACTTCTTTAATAGTATATGTATATTCATTTCCTGATGAATCATACATAGGTAAATTCTCTACCGTATAAGTCCAATTACCATTATTATCAACTGTTACATTAACATCGGTTCCTGTTGAAGTTAATGTATAAGTACCGTATTTATTAGTTGCCGTTTCACCATTAACAGTAACACTTTGATAAACATCTACTGATATAGAATCTGGTGTTGATGAACCATCATCAACCCATACTTTTGTTATAGGAATACTTGTAACTGGTTCATAATAATTCGTTACAGAAACTGTAATAGCATTACCACTTACTATAAATGTATCACTTTTTATAACATCTCCATTGTAAATAGTTTCACCATCTTTTGCTATGGTAATATTAGTACTTTGATAAGGATATGAAGTATTCGATACTGTTACACTACTAGAATAACTACTTTCTTCTATATAATATGTTCCATCTTCAATTTGGAAAGTATTCATAGCAAGTCCATTTGAAGTTGGATTTAATGTTATGGTTTTATATACTTCATATTCATTTGTTGAAATATTAAATTTATATATTGTAAACTCATAAGTTGTATCTGATGCATCTAAATAATTACCTTTAGTATCTTCGACATATTTATATACTGTCATTGTATTAGCAGTTGCTTCAGCAGATAATGTAAAATCCATACCTGAACCATTTTGATATTTCTTATTTGTTGACCAATTACCTCCAAGCCCTGGGCATTCATTATCATCATCCCAATAACTAAATGTAGCAGAAAATGTCATTTCAACTTCATAGGTCTTTCCATTACTATCTGTAAATGTCACCATTTTAACAAAAGTAAAAGTATAATATACCGGATTATCTTTATCACCTATAGGAAATACCCCATCAAAACGTATTTGACTTGTATTTGAAGAATCAGTACTAGTACTTAAACCTGAAATAATATAAGTATCTCCTGTACTAGTTGTTATAGACCATATAGTATCATTCTTCCCATTAAAATCATCTTGTGTCAATGTGATAGTTTCTGTAAGTGGATTTCCATTTAATGTAATAGTTGCTTTAGCTAATATTGATATATCAATATGATCAACTGAATATCCAGAAGCAACAGTTACAGTTGCAGAATTTGCCAATCCTTCATTTACAGTAACTTCACTATTTGTACCAGTATATGTTGTACTATTACTTACATAATATGCTTTTACAGTATAATCGCCTGGTATAACAGAAAAAGTCACTTGTCCATTAGAATCAGTATCTCCGGTTGCTACAAGATTACCTGATTCATCGTATAATTCAACAGTTGCACCTTCTAATGTACGATTATTATTAGAACTATTTTTTACAGTAATCGTTAAAGTTTCTATGCCATAAGTTAAAGTATAAGTATCAACAACTTCTGTACCCTCTTCATTTGTAGCTTTTGCTGTAACTGTTACAGTATCACCAGGTGTTACATCATCAGCTCATTTAACTGTAATAGTTCCATCACTATTATCAGTAATAGTTGCCTTGCTATCATTGTCTAAAGACCATATTATATCAGAAGTTCCATCGTCATCAGTATCATAATCATAATAAGAATCTGTTTTAGCACTTAATGTATATCCATCAGTATCATTTCCTGAATCTTCGCTAATTGTTATAGAAGGATCTGGTGTATAATATAAAGCAATTGTTATAGTAGGAGAAGTTTGTGAATTACTAACAAGATTATGTGTTGTACCAGAAGAATCAGTGTAAGTTACTGTATAAGTAGTGGTAGTAGTTTGCTGCCATCCTTGACCTGTTGTAGAAACTGATATTTCCACAGTTATATCAGTAGCATCATAAGTTGTACCATTATAAGTAATTTTAGCACTTGTTAAAGTATAACCATCAATAGCTAAATCTGAATTACTACTTGTTAAATCTACAGTGGTTCCTGAATTAGCTGATATAGTAGTATTTCCACTTCCTATTGTTGTTGAAGTGCCTGTTAAGTATGTTGTAGCAGTTATTTGTTGTCTTTTTGTATTTCCTCCCCCCCCGGCGCTCCAAGTAATTGTAAAAGTAGAAAAGCTGTCAACAGTAAATTCAGCAATGGCATCTGTGATTGTACCTTCTGATTCTTCTTGACTATCAGCTACAAGTGTAGGTGTTATATTATTATCATTTTCTTCTAAGTGTTGTACTTCAATGGTTGATGCGTCAACATCTTCATCAATAACTGCAGACGCATCAATAGTCACACTAACTTCTTGAGTTGGTTCAACTTCTTCCCCATCAACCATAAATAAAATATCTAAAGCTACCATACTTGAATCATCATCCAATTCAATAATATCACTAGCTTCACTATATTCATCACTATCTTCATCATAAAGTGTAGCTACCAATTCTGCATTTTCTGGCAAAGCATCTGAGTAAGTTTCCACACTAACCTTTATATCACCAGCTTCAGCTGTATAAGTAACCAATTCACTTGTTTCTTCAGTTTCTTCTGTTTCCTCACTACTATCAACGATTTCTTCTGTTTCTTGCTCTTCTTCTACTTCAGTAGCATAAGTATTTATGCTAGAAATATCAAATAATGAAATAATCATTACTAGAGATAAGATAATCTTAGAAATCTTGAAAAGTATGTTTTTCTCTCTTCTACTCATGCTTTTTCTCCTTATTATTATATTATAAAACCAATGCTTGTAAATAATCAAGAATTTATGTGAAATGCACATAAATTTTAGTTCTGTGCCATAAAATATAAAATAAAAATAGACATAATACTGCCTATTTCTTCTCTAAACACTTATCTTTATAATATTCTTGTTTAATATCTGTAAATTGTGGACAATAATCACTACTATTACATTCTTGTAATCTTCTAAGTTCACGAGGAATGAATGCTCTTATTTCTTCAGCATTATAACCTACTTGAAAACGTCTTTCATCTATGATGATTGGACGTTTTAATATAGAAGGATTTTCTTGGATAAAATGTATCAGTTCATTGACTGACATATCATCTATATTAACTTTATTTTCTTTAATGATCTTAGATCTTTTAGAAATAATATCATCGGTACCATTTTCACTACGTTCTAATAGTTCTCTAAGTTCTCCTTCTCTTAATAGTGTTGAAAAGATATTCTTTTCAACATAAGGAATTTGATGCTCTTTTAACCAAGCTTTTACTTTTCTACAAGATGCACAACTAGGTGCTGTATAAATTCTTATCATAACATCATCTCCATTTCTAGTATTATACAACTTTTAAATTATTTGTAAATTTCTTTTTTTGATAAAGCTATTGATTTTTATATAAAAGCTATTTATAATAAGAAAAACTAAGAAGGAATGAAGTATTTCATAGGATTGAATAAGAGAGCTTGTGGATGGTGAAAACAAGTCATGAGTATGAATGAAATTGGGGTTCTGGAGTTATAGATGGCATGAGTCATTTATCGTTGATCGCGTTAAGATGAGAGTGTATGCTTCGCATAAATTAAGGTGGTACCGCGCTTAGTCGTCCTTTATAGGAGGACTTTTTTATTTATAGGAGGAAAGTTATGAAGAGAATGTTGAGTGGGATTAAGCCTACAGGGAGAGTTACTTTAGGAAATTATATTGGAGCTATTAAGCCTTTTGTTTCTTATCAGGATGAGTATGAGATGTTTATTTTTATTGCAAATTTGCATTCTATGACAATTTATCAAGAACCAAAAGAATTAAGACAAAATACTAGGGATTTGATTGCTTTATATATTGCTGCAGGATTGGATCCTGAAAAGGTAACATTGTTTTTACAATCAGATGTGTATGAACATGCACAATTAGGTTGGTATTTGGGATGTATGGTGTCTATGGGTGAATTATCAAGAATGACACAGTATAAGGATAAAGTATCAAAATTAGGTAAAGATGAAGGTATTGGTGCTGGTATTTTTAATTATCCTTCTTTAATGAATGCTGATATTTTATTATATGATCCTGATTATGTACCTGTTGGTGAGGATCAAAAACAACATGTAGAATTATGTAGAGATATAGCTGAAAGATTTAATAAGCGTTATAGTGATACATTTAAGTTACCTGAACCTTTGGTTGCTAAGGTTGGAGGCAGAATCATGGATTTACAAAATCCTACTAAGAAGATGTCTAAGAGTGAAGAAACTAATAAAGGGACTATTTATATTTTAGATGATATTAATGTATCTAAGAAGAAAATTAAATCAGCAGTGACTGATAGTGATAGTCGTATTTATTATGATAGAGAGAATAAACCTGGTATTTCTAATTTATTAGAGATTTATTCTATTATTTCTAATAGAACCATTGAAGATATTGAAAAACAATATGAAGGTTGTGGTTATGGTGTCTTTAAGAATGATTTAGCTGAAATTGTAGGAGAAGAATTAGAAAGAATCCAAACACGTTATAAAGAAATTACTACTGGTAGTTATTTAGATGATGTATTAGAAGCAGGAGCTGCTAAAGCAAGACCTATTGCTAGAAAGAAATTAGCTAAAGTTGAAAGAAAAATTGGTATAACAATCAAAAAGAGATGATTTTTTATAAAATCATCTCTTATTCGTCTAACGCTTCACCATTGGTTTCTATAATATGTTTCATCCAATTATAAGACTTTTTCTTAGTACGTTTTAATGTACCATGCCCCTTATCATCCATATCAACATATATAAAACCATAACGTTTCTTCATTTCACCTGTTGAAAGTGAAACCAAATCAATTGGTGCCCACATTGTATAACCAATACAATCTACACCATCTATATTAATCGCATCAGCCATAGCTGATAAATGTTTTTGAAGATAATCTATACGATAATCATCTTCTACATAACCATGCTCATCAGCTTCATCTATCGCACCTAAACCATTCTCTACAATAAAGATTGGTTTTTGAATACGATCATAAATCTCATTCATACAATATCTTAAACCCAAAGCATCAATTGGCCATCCCCAAGGTGTATTTTCCAAATATGGATTAGAACTACCACCAACATTAAACCAAGGATCACCTGCTTTAGTCGTATTAGAACGATAATATGAAAATGATACAAAATCTAATTGACCTGCAAATAAAATCTTCTTATCTTCTTCACTAATATCCAATGTTCCAACATGATGATGGTTCCATATTTCCTTAACATAAGGATGATAATAACCTCTAGCCATCGTATCAATAAAATACCAGTTTTCTCTTCTTTCTTGCATATGATGAAACATATCTTCTGGTTTACAAGTAGCTGGATATAACTCACTCATCGCATACATAGCACCAAACATACTACCCTTCATCATTTCATGACCCATTTTAACCGCTTTGGCACTTGCAACAAACATGTTATGTGCACCTAAATAACGTGTATAACCATCACTTTCTCTTGTACCACATGGTCCAAAACCTCTAACTGCATTAATCTCATTAAAAGTTAACCAATACTTACATCTATCTCCATATCTTTCAAATAATGTCTTACAATACTTTACATAACAATCAATCACATGTCTAGATGCCCAACCATTATATTTTAAAGCTAATGCCATAGGCAATTCATCATGACAAATGGTAATAAGTGGTTGCATACCATACTTTTCTAATTCATCAATCACATCATCATAAAACTTTAAACCTTCTTCATTAGGAAACTCTTCATCCCCAGTAGGATAAATCCTACTCCAACAAATACTAAATCTAAAAACATTAAAACCCATACCTGCCATCAATTCAATATCTTCTTTATAATGATGATAAAAATCAACAGCCCTATGACTAGGATAATATTCATCCTCTAAAAACACAGGCTCTGCTTCCTCAGGTACATTATCAGCACGGAAAAATGAACTCTTTGGTCTAATAATAGATCCATCATTCATTTTCATAGTATGATGTCTAGGATTTTCAACAGATCCATCTGTTTCATAATCATGTGATAAAAGTCCTCTACCACCTTCATTAAATCCACCTTCGTATTGAAAATCAGCTGTTGCACCACCCCATAAAAAACCTTCTGGTAATCGACTCATATTTATTCCTCCTCATTATGATAATTCTATATTACAACTATATGATAATTTTGTCAAATAATTATGATAATATTATCATATCATGTGCAATTAATACAATTTGAATTTTATAAAAATTGTTTTATAATAACTATGAGGTGAATAAGATGAATATTATAGATACAATAAAACTTAATCAAGATAACTTCTCTAAAACAGAACAAAAAGTTGCCAATTTTATTTTAATGAATCCTGAATATGTGGAAACACATACAATTTCAAAATTAGCAACCGAAACTGATACATCCACTTCTGCTGTATTACGTTTTTGTCAATCATTAGGATTTAAAGGTTATAAAGATTTCCGTTATGAAATGATTCAATATATTCACACAAGTCATCATCCTCTTGATTCATCAGATTTGTTGAATCAACTTATGAGCACTTATAATCAGGTTTTTAGTCAATTTAGAAATTTAGATAGAGATATAGTTATAAAATTGGTTAATGATTTATTAAATAATCAGATTATATATATTTCTGGTATTTATTATTCATCATTACCTGCTATGCATTTATCTATGGGGCTATTAGATCTAGGGATTCAAAATCATGTTCTTACTGATTATATTACCATAGGTCATAATAGTCGTGTTATTAATAATGAAGCCATGGTTATTCATTTTTCCTTGTCAGGTCAAAAAAGTGAACTACAACGTCATATTCCTGATCTCATAAAAACATTACCTGAAAAATCATATCTTATTACAATGAATGAAAACGGTGAATTAGGTAAATTTTTTACACATAAGATTGTATTACCAGGACATACTTTTAAAAATCAATCTGTTTTTGATATTCAAAGTATATCAATGGTTTTTGTAGAAATGATTCTTAGTTTAATACATAATGAATTGTAAGCGCAAGCTTACTTTTTTAATACCAATTCATGATAAAGTATTTC
The DNA here is from genome assembly GCA_021201315.1 of Erysipelotrichaceae bacterium. Lineage (GTDB taxonomy): Bacteria > Bacillota_I > Bacilli_A > Erysipelotrichales > Coprobacillaceae > JAJQDJ01. The sequence goes on along the minus strand of JAJQFG010000074.1, from coordinate 37,687 downwards.
ATGTAATGATGTATAACCTTTTTCTAAACGTTTCTTTAACATTAAATAATTATCACTCATATTATCTTCATTAATATTTAGTTCATCACATAACTTATTAAATAAATCATGATGTGTTAAAAATATTTCATCTATGACTTCTTCAATACACATCTTCTTTAATCTTTCATTTCTTGTTAGTCCAAATTCCTTTTCATAAGCTTCCGCTAAGACAATATATGAGAAATTTGTCTCATTTAAAGTATTCACAATTTTTTGGATTTTATTTTGTTGATGATAATCCAAGGTTCCTCTTCTATATATGCTATCTTCATTTAATTCAATAACGATACTATAATGACCATCAGAAACTACAAATGTATCATAATCATCATACATGAGTTTTATTCTAGCATAAATAAAATCATGTAATTGTTTTGAAGATACTTTATAAATTGGTAAATAATAGTATTGCTTATAAGTATCGTTATCTTCCCATTCATAGGGTTCTAATAATTCTTCATCTTCATAGACATAATTGACAATAAACATATCATATTCCTCCACTTTATTATTCTATGATTAGTATTTCTCAATATATGTGCTTTTATAAATATTTCTATATTTTTTAGTGTTTTTCATATATAATAGATAAGAGGTGAATATTGTGGAATTATTAGAAAATATTTTAGTTTATGCGATTTTAGGTGCTATTCAAGGGTTAAGTGAACCTATTCCTATTTCTAGTAGTGGACATTTGGTTATTTTTAAGAGTATTTTTACGCATTTAGGTTGGACTTTTCCTAGTACTGATATTACATTTGAAGTTTTGGTGAATACAGGTTCGTTATTAGCTATTATGTTTTATTATCGTAAAGATCTTATAAGATTAATTACTTCATTTTTCACTTATATTTGTGTTCCTTCACAAAGAGATAATAAGATTAGAGATTTTCGTTATTGTATGTTACTAATAGTCGCAACGATTCCTGCAGCTATTGGTGGTGTTTTGTTTAATGATTATATTGAAGTTGCGTTTTCAAATGTTAAACTTGTTGGCTGTACTTTGCTTATAACATCATGTTTTTTGATGTTGATTCATAAGAAGGGCTATAATGGTAAAAGACATAAAAAGAATTTGAATTTATGGGATGCTTTGCGTATGGGTGCTTTTCAGTTGATAGCTTTGCTTCCTGGTATTTCTCGTAGTGGGGCTACGATTACTGGTGGTATTTTAGGTGATTTGGATCAAAAGACAGCTAGAGATTTTTCATTTTTTATGTTTATGCCAGTTAGTTTTGGTGCCATTATTTTAAAGATTGGTGATTTTATGGCAAGTAGTACGCTTGCTACATTGTGGTTACCTTATTTGATATCATTTATTGTTAGTGCTATAGTAACTTATATTGCTTTACATATTTTATTTAGAATATTAAATAAAGGCAAAATGAATTATTTTTCAATTTATTGTTTCGTTATGGGACTAATTTCATTGATATTATTATAAACAAAAATGCTTAGTTTTAAACTAAGCATTTTTTAACTGAATTTCTTTATTTTTCAAAAACATCTTTACAGCTATATCGAAGACATCTCTATTTTTGAGCATCATAATGTAATCTTCATCCCTATTGTCTAAATAGTCTAGATTAATCCATATGCAATCTTTTTCGTTACGATTTTTTGTAGGATAAAGCTTTTGTCCATAGACATCTATAGGATTTTTATATTTTACCTTACTTTTTTCTTTTAAAAGATAATCTTCAATTCTTTCGTCCGAGATCTCATAATGCCCATCGCCAAAATATATCTTAACCGAATCACCATAACGTTCTGCTACAATAGCCACATTATTTTGCAGCAATAACTTCGACTTCAATTAATGCTCCTTTTGGCAATTTTGCAACTTCTACAGCACTTCTTGCTGGATAAGGTTCTACAAAATATTGGGCATATATTTCATTGACTGTGTTAAAATCACCCATATCATCTAAAAATACAGTTGTTTTAACAACATTTGAGAAATCCAATCCTTGACTCTCTAATAGTCCTTTAACATTTTCAAAAGCTTGTTTTGCTTGTCCTTCAATACCTCCAGTGGCCATTTCACCAGTTTCTGGAATAAGTGGAACTTGACCAGAGAAGAAAATAAGATTTCCTAAATCAATACCTTGACTATAAGGTCCAATAGCTCCTGGAGCTTTATTTGTTTTTACAACTTGTTTCATTTATTTATTCCTCCTATGCTCATCATTTTATCATGAGAAAATTATATAGGCAAAACTTTTGTAAAAAATAAGACATATTTGTCATGTTGTTAAATGCAAAGTATACAAAATATATCATTTTATGTATTATTTTTGGTTAAATATCAAATTATTTTGTCGAATTTTGTGGATTTGTGGGGAAGAAATATTTGGTATACAAAAAGGCAAAATTAATTGCCTGAATAATGATTAATGAATTTTTCTATATGTTTTAATTGTCCAATAAGAATAACCTTATCATCAGCTTGAAATTGATAATTAGGATCAATATCTACAATCGCTTTTTTCCCTTGAATCAAACCAACAATATTGATATGAAACTTCTCTCTTACACGTAAATCTATCAAAGAATGTCCAATCATCTTTTTACCAATCACAACTTCACTAATATCAATACCTGAATCCAACTTAATAAAATCAACCAAATTCTTATTTATAAGCTTACTGGCTAAACGTTCGCCCATATCATGTTCAGGATAGACTACCTGTGCCCCTAATTTTTCTAATATTTCACCATGGGCTTCATTGGTTGCTTTGGCAATAACTTCTTTAACTCCTAAATGAATAACATTCAATGTTGTCAAAATACTTGTTTCTAATTGACTACCCATACATACAATAGCTACATCACAATCCTGCACACCAATCTCCTGCAATACTTTTTTACTCATACTGGTAGCTACATAAGCATAATCACTATAATCTCTAAATTCCTTCACACGTTCTTCATCCATATCAATACCAATAACTTCTTTACCAGCATTTGCTAAAGAAATCGCTAAAGCCATCCCAAATCTACCTAAACCAATCACCGCAAAACTCTCATTCATATTATCACCTATCCTATCATAATATCTTCTTGACTATAATGAACTTCTGATAATTCCTTACGTCCACCAATCGTTAAAATACTCCAAGCACCAACTCTACCTGTAAACATTGTTATCATTAATACAATTTTTGATCCTCTACTTAACATACTTGTAATACCAGTAGATAAACCTGTTGTACTAAAAGCTGAAACACTTTCGAATAATATTTGTGACAAAGAAAACTCTGGATTAAACAAAGACACAAAATATGTACATAATAGCACAACACTAAATGAAATACCTAATAATACAAAAGCATGTTGAATAAGCATTTCATTGATTTCTCTTTTAAAGGCTGTACAATGCGTATGCAAAATAGTACTTTTGATTTCACAAGCAATCACAAATATGGTATTGGTTTTTAACCCACCACCAGTAGAACCTGATGATGCCCCAATAAACATCAAAATCATCATAATCAAAAGTCCGGCATTAGAAAAATCACCTAAATTATAAGTCGCAAAACCTGCTGTTCTTGCAGTAACACTTTGAAAAAAAGCACCAAGCCATGATATATTTTCACTACATTTAAGTAACATCATACCACCAAATATTAAAACAGTCGTAGTTGATATAACTGCTTTTGATTGTAAAGACAAATGGCGAAAATCTTTCTTGCGATAAACATCAAGCATCACCATAAAACCAATACCACCTAAAATAATCATAATTGCTGTAACCATATTTAAATAAATATGATGTTGATATTGAATCAAACTAGAACTACCAATAATATCAAAGCCAGCATTATTAAAAGAAGCTATTGCATGGAAAATACTAATACCTAATGCTTCTATCAATGGATAATCTTGAATAAATACAACCAATGACAACAAAGCACCAACACCTTCAATCACAAAAGTAATCTTTAAAACCATTTTTACTAAAACAACTAAGCCTTCATAACTATTCATATTCCACGATTCCTTAATCAATTGTCTTTGATATATACCAATACGTCTACCAAAAAACAACGCTAAAGAAACACTCATACAAGCCACACCTAATCCACCTATTTGAATAAGCAAAGCTATCACAATCTTACCAAAAACATTAAACGTAACAGATGTATCAACAACCACTAAACCAGTAACACAAACAGCACTCACTGATGTAAACAAGGCATCTATATAAGACAAATTAACATAATGACTATGTGATATAGGCAATGCTAATAAGATACTACCAATAAAAATAATACTTAAAAAACCAGAAATAATCATTTGTACAGGTTTCATTCTTTTTAACATAATGAGCCTCCTTACAAAAATCATTATATCATAAAAAAATAAAGAAAGCATCAGCTTTCTTTATCCTAAATTAACTCATTTCCTGAGCTTCAACCATTTTCATAGCAGATCTTACTTCTCTAATTTTATGAATACTTTGGGCAATATTTAAGCTATGATCACCAATTCTTTCATAATCTGTAAGAATTTTAGTGAATACAACACTGTTTTCGGTTGAACATTCTTTATTTTTTAAACGAATCAGTTGATTAACTGCAAATTCATTATGCGTTTTATCAATACTTTCTTCTATTACATCAACTTTATCAATGATATGCTTAAAATCAACATAATTCATAATCTTCAATTCTTCTAAAATATTGGTACATAAACTACTCATGATACTGATTTCATTTAAAGCTTCTTTGGAGAAATGTCGATCTTCATTATCTAATAATTGGGCACGTTGAGCAATATTCACTGCATGATCACCTATTCTTTCTAAATCAGCAGAGCATTTCATAAATATTGCAATACCAGCTGCGCTTTCTTGAGAAATATCACTTGATATAGCTACAGTTGTATAGTCAACAATTTCTTTATTAAGATAATTGATATAGTCTTCATTTTTCAGTAGTTTTTCGTATTTTTCTTCTTTAAAATCAACGACTAATTCAAATGATTTTCTTACATTATCTAGTGCTACATTAAGCATATTTTGCATCTCATTGAATAATTGTGTATTAGCAATGGTTCCAATACCTAAACGATATTCACTTGTAAAGATACTTTGATCAAGATATTCTGTATCCATCCTACCATCTTCACCTTTTCTTTCAGGTAAGATGAAATAAGATAAGCGTACTAATTGTTTACCAATTGGAAGTAATAACAAGGTTGTTGTAATATTGAATACTGTATGGACATTGGCTATTTGTGAAGCTACATTAGGTGTTAATGATTCCATAATGGATACAAAAGGTGTTACCATACTTAATATTACAAATATAACTGTACCTATAGCATTAAATGACAAGTGAATCACTGTTGCACGTTTGGCATTACGATTAGCACCAATAGAAGCAAGTATTGAAGTAATGCAAGTACCAATATTTTGTCCAAATAAAACATAAACAGCTTGTGGTAGACCAATCACACCACTCAATGCTAAAGCTTGCATAACACCTACAGATGCAGATGATGATTGAATCACTGCTGTAAATAATGCACCTGCAATAATACCAATAAATGGATTTTCAAAAGTACTGACTAAATCAATAAATACTTGTGAATCACGAAGTGGTGTCATCGCTGATGACATCATTTCCATACCCATAAATAATATACCTAAACCTGCAATAACTTGACCAATGGCATCAGTTTTCTTATTTTTAACAAACACAATTAAAGCCACACCTATAAATGCAATAACTGGTGCAAATTCAGTAATATTTAAAGCAATCAACTGTCCAGTAATAGTTGTACCAACATTGGCACCCATAATAACCCAAACAGCATTTTGTAAGTTCATCAATCCTGCATTAACAAAACCTACAACCATAACCGTTGTCGCAGATGATGATTGTATCACTGCTGTAATTAAAGCACCAACACCAACACCTAAAAAGCGATTGGTTGTAAGTTTTTCTAATATTGTTTTCATTCTGTCTCCTGCAGCTAATTCAAGGCCGTCAGACATCATATTCATACCATAAAGAAATAATGCTAATCCTCCTAGCAAAGAGAATACATTCGTGAGTTCCATAATATAAAGCCTCCTCAATTATGAAAAAAATTTAACATAGAATTCATATAATGTAAATATACCCACTCAAATCTTAACGTAAACTTTACATTACTTTGCCAAAAATGAAAATGTACATAATCTAAATTATGTACATTTTTATCTCTTCCATATATTTCATTATACTTAGATAATCTTATAAGATTTTTGCAAGTACTTAATCTAAGTAAACGTAGGATTGAGGATAATAATTTATATTTAAATCTTTCAAACTTTTGCTTTCAGAATAAATATTAGTTTTTCCAAGAATATAAGCTACAGCTAGGTCGTGATTTTTAAAGTATTGATCATACGATTGCTTATCAATACCTCCATTTTGAAATGTTTTGTCCCAAATAATTAAAGGAGTATCGACAGCAATATCTAATAATTCAACTTCTCCTATTACTTTTTTTATTGGTGAAGTAACATATATAACAATTTTATCAACATCATTTCTTTTAAATTTCTTTTTTCGATATTCAATAGTTTTAGTACCTTCAAAAATTTCTTTTGCGTATTTTGGTTTAATTGGTAGCAATACTTTGCACATAATATAATCTCCTTTCTACATTATTTAGATTATATTTTAATTTGTCTCTCACTTCCACTTAATTCAACAATTTTTTTGAAATTTTCAATACTCATACTTTGAATTGATTGGGGAGCGCTTTTTATTATTCCATTATGTATAGCTAAATCAAGCGGGATATGATTTTTTAAGTTAACAAAATATTTAAACATGATAACTAAATATCCTTCTTGGTAAGCTTTTTCTAAATACTCATCTGAGTAAACAGTTCTTCTAGATACAATATTTTTAAAAACATCATATGATTCTTCATTTGAAATAAAAACATCATCTATAATACCAATACAAACAATCTTTTTTGTTACTTGGCTAGCATAAAATATTAAAATATCATTTTTCTTTAATTTTGATATTTTACTTTTTGATATATATGCTTTTTTTATACAATTACTATAAGTAGATGTACCATTTAAATCATTAATTGATAATTGGTTGTTTGCAAAAACATCAGGAAATAACATATGAGCATAATGATTTTGGATTGGGATAATATAGATATTTTGGTTATCAAATTTGATTATTGGATAATTTGTCATATTCTCTTTTATAGTTCTTACATAAACACCTTCACTTGTTACGCTTCCATCATTTCTTTTTGTATGTTTATACGTGTATAAAAAAATCCATATTCTTTGAACAAATCTATTAATTTCTCTTGTTTATCAAAAATTGTAACATAAATTTCATTAAGATTGTTTTTTAAGGCAGTGTCAAATATAATTTTAATGAATATTTCTCCAATTAATTTTCCATTATCCTGAACCTTGAAGGTGGAAATTTTTAATCTTTTACCATTTTTAAATGGTTTTATAAAATCATTATATATTTCAAATTCATTTTCAATTTTTAAATTGAGAAATGCACCGACTTTATTATCAGTTGTGTATGTCAGCCAAGCTTTGCTATGTTCAAGTTTCTTTTTTTTAATCCAGTTATCAAATTGATAATAATCATTTCTTAATGAATCAAAAAAAGAATCAGAGGTATCAACATTGTATAAATATTCTTCACAAACAAATGATGGTGTTTTTTGTATAATAGGATCATCAACTGAAACAATATTAATTGCTTGTGATATTGATAAAACTCTGTTTTCGATATTTATCTTTTTTGATTTTTTCAACATTCCCTTATCATTAGTAATTAAGTAACTTACACAATTCTTATATACAGCATAAAGTAAATTATTATCAACATAGTCATGAGAGTTATTTTGACTTAGAATCATATTGAATTCTAGTGATGGTTTAGGTGGTTGTTCTAATATTTTATAAGTACTTACTTTTGATTGAATAACTTCTTTTTGTGATTGGTCCTTATGTTTAGATAATTCATCCATAGTCAATGGATGAATACATAAATGATATTCAGTAGAGTCCATCAAAAGTCTTGAAAGTGTTTGAATTTCACTATTTAATTCTTTTTCACCTTCACGATAAATGAGGATGTTTGTATCTAGCAATATATACTTCATAAAAAAACCTCCTTAAAAATTATGTTTATATATTAATACTAACAAATTTCGAGTTAAAATGCAATTAGCAAAAAAATATAACTTTTTATTTATGTTCAATCACTACTTTAATAGCCTGCGTTATACATCACTGGCTGTTTCAAAAGTCTGTGGCAGCTTATCATGATCAAACTTATGCGTAATAATCTTATTTAATTGTCAATTATCATCATTGATAGTTTCAATGGCTAATAAAGTATCTTCAGGCGTATAACCTCTAGAACCAATAAGTTCTACTTCTTTAGCTAATAAATAGAATGGATTAACAGTTACTGCACTCATATTTATTAAAACTATGATTAACTTAGATAATACCTTATCATTATCCATAAATTCTTTTGTGATAAAAGGTGCACCTTCACAATCAATCACAACATCAACATTCCATGTTTCTTCACTGACATTACCATTTAAAGTACTCTACGTATCTTTCACAAATTCTACTAAATTTCCATTTGTAGAATTAAAAATTATAGCACCTATCATCTTCACATGCTCTAATTTGAAATCATTCATATCACTTACAATAATATCTGTAATTCCTTATTTTTGTAATGCAACAACAGCTAATAAACCAATTGTACCAGCAGCATATACTAATGCCTTTCGTCCAGGTTTGATTCTTGATAAAGCAACACCATGTGTAAAAACACTTAGTAATACTGTTAAAACAGCTGCATCATAAGATAATATTTCAGATAATACAAACACATTGAAATTTTTTGTGTTTCTTCAACATATACATATTCAAAAAACGCTCCAAACATATCAGCAATCTCTGTTGAATTCATATCACATGATAATGGTATTCTACTTGTCGGATTAACTGTTACTCTTTGACCAATGGCTAAATCTTTAACTTCACTACCAACTTCTACAATCCTGCCTACAAATTCATGACCTAATTGATTTCCAGGATAAATTCCTACAGCATAGCCTCCATTGATGTAAGCACCAACATCAGTCCCACAGATATTAGCTTTAACAACTTTAATAATCACAACTTTAGCAATAGGTTTGTCTATTTCTTTCACTTCTACAAAGTATAGATAATTTTTGTTGGTATTTGCTAAATTCACAAGGACTATAAAAGCTCATAATCATCAAATTGATTATGAGCTTATTCTGTAGTAATCATATCTTTATACTTGTTTATAACACCACTTTTTAATCAAAGATGTTATGATGATATGACTTATAATAATCATTGCACCAATCATATATTCCATAATATCCTCCTAAGTTAGCTTTAGCTAACTAACTATATTATATAGGATGAAAATACTATTGTCAAAATATATGATTATTCAAAATCTAAGATACAAATATTTTCATTATCCATGGTAATATAACCATTATCATCCATTTGAGAAAATGTATGCATACTACCTTGATATTCAATGTTTCCCTGATAGTAAGCTAAAGTATTGGTATATTCAATGACTTGATGGAAATCTTGAGTTTCATAAAAATGATAGTAGACTTTAAAATAAGTTTGTACCAATACTGCAGGACTTTTGATTTTAAAGCGTTTTTTGCTGGCTGTTTTAAGTGACATTTGATTAGTTGCATTAACATGTAAGTAATAGTCAATAATATAGGTATGTTCATCTAATTCTTCAATATCAATCATGCCTATTTGTTGATGATTATATAAAAGATTATTTGGATATTGGTACTTTGGTACAACACGATAATGTTCCATTAAAGCAGCTAAAGAACATACTGATAATAGTGTTAATTCTATTAAATGATGAGCATCAAAATCTTTTAAAACAATGCTTACATAAATATCATCGTTTCCTTTTATCCATTTTGGATGTTCTAAAACATCATATTCAAACATAGCCTGGCTTTGAATACTATCTATATGATCTTTAATATATTGATGATTTTTATCATTTGTTAATTTCATAATTGTACATCTCCAAACACTAAATCTAATAAATGAATACCTTTACCTCCACCTAATTGAATACCTTTTAAACAGCGATTACAATCACATACAATATATTCTTGAGTATATTGTGATACATGTTCTTTCATTAAAGCTTCTTTTATTTCTTCAGGTAAATTAAGTGTTTCGGTATTAGGATATTTTTCTAATTCTTTTTTTAATGCTTCTGATTCAGGTTGACAATATAATGTGCCACAAAAATCCGCATTTTCTCTGTTATTCTCTATTTCTACATAATCAATATTGATTTTTCTTAAGATAGAACGCATGGCTTCATGGACTTCAGGGTGATTTCTATCTCTATAACAATCCTGTATATTCATCTTTATGCCACGATAATTAGGAAATACAAAGTCTTCATCCTGATCCAAATATTCCCATATTGAAATAACATTTAATTTAGGCTCAAATTCCTGACGACATCTTTGACATACAATAATACCAATATCATCATCATTATATGTTTTACAATCATGCAGGCAGCATCCTCCCACATTCATTCTTTCTTTAAAATATTGTCTTACTTTTATAGCTGTTTTCATAGAAGCTCTGGTAAAATTACAACTTGGAAAATAGGTATACATCTAAATTCTCCTTTCATATAATTACATTATACACTAAATTCAATACTCCTGCTAGAAGCATTACTATAATTGGATTCATCTTATATTTCATTAATAAAACAACACATATACCAAAAATAACTAACATATATACTTTTAGATTATTGAATATGATAGCATTTCCAAATAAGGCACTTAATAATATAGTTAGACCTGATGAAGCTATCATCGCAACTACTGCTGGTCTTAGTGTTTTTAATATTCTTTGTAAGAAATCTAAATGACGATATTTTAAATAGAAATAAGCAATGATACTAACTAATATGAGTGAAGGTAGAATACATCCTAATGTTGCAGCTATTCCTCCTGGTATACCAACTATTTTTTCACCAACAAAGGTAGCAGAATTAACTGCAATTGGTCCTGGTGTCATTTGTGATATCGTTATTAAATCAGTTAACTCACTCATGGTTAACCATTGATGAATATCTACAACTTGTTTTTGAATCAATGGCAAACAAACATAACCACCACCAAAACTAAAAGCACCTATTTGTAAAAAACTTAAAAATAATTCAATGTATATCATTTTGACACCCTCCATTGAATTAAACCAATAAGCAGACATACAATAATAATATAAATCACATTAATATCCAAAAAATAAGCTGCTATAAAAGAAGCTATCATAATCATCATATAAAGTATATTTTTCTCTTTCACAATACCTGAAGCCAACTCATAAACAACTGAGCCAATCACTGCAGCCACCCCTGCTTGCATCCCTTCAAGCATCAAAGAAATATACAAATTACTTCTAAAAGCTTCATAAAACAAAGATACCACTGTAATAATCATAAATGGTGGCAATATTGTTCCTATAACACTCACAATAACGCCAACAACACCTGATAACTTATAACCTATCGCAATCGACCCATTCACTGCAATCGCTCCTGGAGCCGATTGTGCTATCGCTATTAAATCAAGCATCTCATCCTCATCAATCCAATGATATTCGTCTACAAACTTTTTACGCATTAATGTCACAATAACATAACCTCCGCCAAACGTAAAAGCACTTAAATAAAACGTTGATATAAACAATTTCAACAATGATTTCTTATTCATCTATCTCACCCGATGTCATCTTAACATATATTGACATATAATAAAAATATTATTATTATATATTTATTATAAGATTTTTATTATATATGGAGGCATTATGAATCTACGACATTTACAAATATTTATTAAAGTTTATGAAACCCAAAATATGTCACAAGCTGCTAAAGAATTATATATTGCGCAACCTTCAATTTCTTTAGCGATTAAAGAAATTGAAGAACATTACAATACCAAACTATTTGATCGTATTAACAAGCATCTCTACCCTACTGACGTGGCTCATACATATTATCAATATGCTAAACATGTAATTGATTTATATGATGAAATGGAAGAAAGTATGATGAATAATGAATCTATGGAATTAAAAATAGGTAGTTCCATTACAATAGGTAATTATATACTTCCTGATATTTTAAAGTTATTTAAAACACAATATCCAGATATTCAGTTTCATATTACCATCAATAACTCACAATATATTGAACAGGCTATTTATCAAAATGATATAGATTTAGCGATTATTGAAACAGATCCTATCAATGATGACATAATCAAAATACCATTTATGAAAGATCACCTCTATACCATTTGTTCACCTGATAATCCTTTAACACAATTAGAGCATCCAACCTTAGATGATATTAAAAATGAAAATTTCATTATGCGTGAAGAAGGTAGCTCTGTTTATAAATTGGTTAATAGTATCTTTGTATCCCATCAATTGAATATTGAACCATCATGGCAAAGTACATCATCACAGGCTATTATTCGTGCTGTAGAAAATAATCTAGGTATTTCTACTTTACCTTATTTGTTGATCAAACCTGCCTTAGATGAAAAACGTATTACAACCATTCCTATTGATGCATTACATATCGAAAGAAATTATCATATTATTTATCATAAAAACAAATATTTAACACCATTAGCTCTTAAATTCATAGAAGCATGTCAAACATTTTGTCAATAAAAAAGACGTTTTTGAAACGTCTTTAAGGATTACATACACTACATGCTTTATATCCTTGGCTTTTGGCTTTGCTTTTAGATATAGCTATTTTACTTTTTTTCAAATACCTGCATCCTGATTTATGATAACATTTTCCTGTATTTGTTATATAAACTGTTGTAGATGTACTATCTTTTACTGTTACCTTACAAGTATATTTTTTGTTGTTAACCTTAGCTGTGATAGTAGCAGTTCCTGCTTTCTTTGCAGTGACTTTACCACTAGAATTAACTGTTGCAACACTTTTCTTGCTTGAAGACCAAGTGACCTTTTTTGATGTTCCTGAAATCTTTAAGGTTGCTGTTTTACCTTTTGTTAAAGTAAGTGTTGTTTTATTGAGCTTAATTGTTGCGGCATCAACATCCACAATTACAACAGAAGGTAAACTGTTGATTGATGATGTACCTGTCATCATCATCGTACTAATAAACACTGTTAAAATACATACTATAATTTTATTCAAAATCTTTCGCCTGTTCATATTCTCTCTTCCCTTCACTTTTAGACGAATTCTATAAATAAAATTATACCATATAATCAATTAAATTCAATATTATCTACTTTATCATTTTATAAAATAAAACAATAATATAAATAAACCAGTAATCTTTTCAACTTCATTAGTTTTCATGTTTCCACCTCTTTCACCTAGTACTTTAAACTATATACCTTGTATATACTCAAGTGTTTTTATGAAAAATATATAAAAAGATATGGGCCCGCATCATTCTGCACATCCAGCCTCAAGCGGCCAGAAACCCATATTCATTTAAACACTAACAGTCATATATTCATCACATTTTTCTTCTAATAATTGAAAATCACAACATCTGTTGATTACATTAATTGATAAAAGACCTTTTTCGTAATGATCATGAAATCTTCTCACCTTTTTTAACAATGATCCTCTTTCATTATTTATGGCTTTAATCTGATTTTCTAATAATATTTTGTATTTCGTATCTGTTACTGTAGGAAGTATCTCAGTTAATACCCCACTCGGACATGGCACCATATTATTAAAATTCACTATCCCTAAACTTCCATTTGAAATTTTCCATATATCAATTGCACGCTCATTCATTCTAACATGTTTTGGTTTTGGAGAAGACAATGGCGCAAAGTAACGATAACCATGATGGATATAAACAATACCAACAAATGGTCGGGTTTTATGTTTATTATATGGTACTTTATCATCAAACTGACGCAAATAATCAATATAATCATCTTCTATGCAATATAATTTTAATCTACAACCATCCATCAATAATACCTCCTAACTTTACGATAAAGGACTAGCACTTTAATACTAGTCCTTCCCTTTTTTCATTCCCACTATGGCTAGGGTACTCCCACTTTTTTCATTCCCACTATGGCTAGGGTACTCCCACTTTTTTCATTCCCACTACGGCTAGGGTACTCCCGCTTTTTTAGGATTTCTTCATCCACATATAGTGTATCACAATCTCCAGAAATTATCAACGAATTTAAATTGAACTTGTAGTTCAATAATTAATCAGTAACCTTTATAATCTTGCAAGTATGTTTTTTATGTTCTTTAGATTGACTATCTTTTTCATAGCTAATACCGACTAACAATAAATTATCTTTATAATGTTCTAATACAGCAGGATATTGCCTATCTATGATTTGATTAATAGCTGTCTGAACATCCTTGTTCCACTTTAATTCTACTAATAATGCTGGTTTATCATTTTTTGGTATAAATGCTATATCTGCAAAACCATTCCCACTTGGAAGTTCACGCACGACTGTATAATAGTCTTTAGCTGTAATATAAGCTAAATATATTGTATATGCTAAAGCATTTTCGTCATTATATTGAAGTATGGATACTTCCTGATGCGCTTTTTCAATATATTCAGCGACAATTTCTTCATCTTGATTCCAAGTAGCTTCAAACAATTTATCAGAGTTTTCTAGGAAATATATAGCATTCTCCCATTTGCTTTTTCGCATTGTTGATACAAATGAATCTGAGACTTCTTTATTAGGAATATAAACTTTCTTTTCTGTTTCATCATATCCTAAATATCCTAAATGGACTAAAAAAGTTAATACATCATCTTTACTGTGTATTTCCGAAGCATCATTGTTAAATATATCTGGATCAATTTTTATCATATCACCTGCTAATAATTGTACAATCGATTCTTTGATACCATCTATATTTTGATTAAAATAATATCTTAAATTTTCAAAAGAAGATGTCTTACTCCAATAATTACCACATGATCCTATTCTAAGTGCTTTACTAATCGATCTAGGACTATATATGGATATGCCATTTTTAAAATGATAGCCATCATACCATAATTTCATTTCATCAAAATCCATTTGATATTGATTACACAACTCTATAACTTCATTTTCAGTAAATCCCATAAATTCTTCAAAAGGTGTAGGATTAAGCATCGACATTTCATCAAAACTATTAAGAGCACTTTGATTACTATATTTTTTTATTGGTAAAATACCTGTCATATAAACTAATTCAATATATGTTTGATCTTTAAATAAAGAATTCATAAAAGTCAAAAAAGTGGTTTTATCTTTTTGTGAAGCATCTTTATCTCTTAGTACGCAGTCCCATTCATCAATAATAAAAATAAATCTATTCTGTGTTTGTTGATATACAGCATTTAAGAATAAAGGTAATTTTTTTCTTTTACATACTACTTTGTATGTTTGACTGATTTCATCTATGAGTTCTTCAATTATCAATTCCTTCATTTCAGAAACTGAATCAGACATGTCATAAAAAGATTGTATATTCATAAATATAACTTGATGTTTATTAAGATGTTCATTATACATTTTGGTTTGTGATATTTTTAAATCTGAAAACAAAGAAATTGAATCACAACCTTTGGAATAATAAGCTATCAACATATTAGCATCTGTACTTTTTCCAAATCGACGAGGTCTAGAAACACATATGTATTTATCCTTCGTGTTCATGACACTATTTGTATATTCTATCAACAAAGATTTATCTACACATATAGCTGAATTTCTTAGTTCTTTAAAATCAGTATTACCTGGATTAAGATAGGTTCCCATAATATCACTTCCTTTATTTATTCATTAGATGGATAATCTTACATGTATGTTTTTTATGATCTTTAGATTGGCTATCTTTTTCATAACTAATACCAACTAACAATAAATTATCTTTATAGTGTTCTAATACAGCTGGATATTGTTTATCTATGATTTGATTAATAGCTGTCTGAACATCCTTATTCCATTTAAGTTCTACTAATAATGCTGGTTTATCATTTTTTGGTATAAATGCTATATCTGCAAAACCATTCCCACTTGGAAGTTCACGCACGACTGTATAATAGTCTTTAGCTGTAATATAAGCTAAATATATTGTATATGCTAAAGCATTTTCGTCATTATATTGAAGTATGGATACTTCCTGATGCGCTTTTTCAATATATTCAGCGACAATTTCTTCATCTTGATTCCAAGTAGCTTCAAACAATTTATCAGAGTTTTCTAGGAAATATATAGCATTCTCCCATTTGCTTTTTCGCATTGTTGATACAAATGAATCTGAGACTTCTTTATTAGGAATATAAACTTTCTTTTCTGTTTCATCATATCCTAAATATCCTAAATGGACTAAAAAAGTTAATACATCATCTTTACTGTGTATTTCCGAAGCATCATTGTTAAATATATCTGGATCAATTTTTATCATATCACCTGCTAATAATTGTACAATCGATTCTTTGATACCATCTATATTTTGATTAAAATAATATCTTAAATTTTCAAAAGAAGATGTCTTACTCCAATAATTACCACATGATCCTATTCTAAGTGCTTTACTAATCGATCTAGGACTATATATGGATATGCCATTTTTAAAATGATAGCCATCATACCATAATTTCATTTCATCAAAATCCATTTGATATTGATTACACAACTCTATAACTTCATTTTCAGTAAATCCCATAAATTCTTCAAAAGGTGTAGGATTAAGCATCGACATTTCATCAAAACTATTAAGAGCACTTTGATTACTATATTTTTTTATTGGTAAAATACCTGTCATATAAACTAATTCAATATATGTTTGATCTTTAAATAAAGAATTCATAAAAGTCAAAAAAGTGGTTTTATCTTTTTGTGAAGCATCTTTATCTCTTAGTACGCAGTCCCATTCATCAATAATAAAAATAAATTTTTGCTTAATTTGATCGTAGATATTTTTTAAAGATAAAATCAAGTCTTTATCATCATAATAAAAAATATTATCAAATACTTGTTTTAATTCTATTAAAAGCATCTGACTCAATCGATTTTTCATGTCATAAATTGTATCAGAATTATCGTAAAACTCTTGCATATTAACAAAAATGATATTATGTTGATTAAGATGATCCTTATAAGTAGGTGTTTGTGATATTTTTAAATCTGAAAACAAAGAAATTGAATCACAACCTTTAGAATAATAAGCCACCAACATATTAGCATCTGTACTTTTTCCAAATCTACGAGGTCTAGAAACACATATTAATTTATCTTTAGTATTCATGACACTATTTGTATATTCAATCAATAAAGATTTATCTACACATATAGCTGAATTTCTTAGTTCTTTAAAATCAGTATTATCTGGATTAAGATAAATTCCCATAATATCACTTCCTTTACTTATTATTATAACATAAAAGAGACATAAATCCATCAAAGATTCATGTCTCCATTTTTTAATCTTTTAACTTTATATCAGCTAATTCACTGGCTTTACCAATATAAGAAGCAGGTGTCATATTGACAAGCGTTGCCTTATCTTCATCTGATAACATATCAAGACTTTCAGCGAATTTTAGAATATCTTCTTTAGAAATACTCTTTCCTCTTGTAAGTGCCTTTAATGTATCATAAGCGTCTGGAACACCATATTTTCTTAACATTGTTTGAATTGGTTCAGCTAAAACTTCCCATTTATCATTGAGATCAGATGCAAGTTTATCTTTATTAACTACACATTTAGCTAATCCATTGATGGTTTCATTCATTGCTTGAAGTGAGTAGCCGAAGGCTAAACCTAAGTTACGTTGAGATGAAGAGTCTGATAAGTCTCTTTGCATACGTGATTTAGGTAGTTTATTAGATAATGCCATACAAATATTATTAGACATATCAACATTAGCTTCACTATTTTCAAAACGAATAGGATTGACTTTATGAGGCATTGTAGAGCTTCCTACTTCACCTTGTACAGGTATTTGTTTAAAGTATTCCATAGAAATATAAAGCCACATATCAACATCAAAATCTACAACAATGTTGTTGAAATGACGAATACCATCTAAGATATGACATGTATAGTCATGACTTTCAATTTGTGTTGTGAGTGGATTAAAAGTTAATCCTAAGTATTCTTCAACAAACTTTTTAGAGAGTGCAGGCCAATCTAGATTAGGGAAAGCTGTAAGTATTGCACTGTAGTTTCCTGTTGCCCCATTAAATTTAGCTTTAATAGGAATACTTTCAATATTTTCAATGCTAGATGTCATACGATAAGCATAGACTTTGAATTCTTTACCAATTGTTGTAGGTGTTGCAGGTTGTCCATGCGTATGGGCAAGCATCGCATCGTCTTTATGATCATTGGCCCATTTGTCTATGATATCTCTAAGTTGTTTGGCTTTTGGTAACCATACTTTGTTTAAACCATTTTTAATCATACAAGCATAGGATGTATTATTGATATCTTCTGAAGTACAACCAATATGAACAAAGCTAATTAAATAATCATAATCTAAATCTTTTAATGTTTCATCAATAAAGTATTCAACAGCTTTAACATCATGTCTTGTTGTGGCTTCAATTTCTTTTACACGCATAAATGCTTCATAATCAAAGTTATAACCAATATCTTCAATAATATGCATTTCTTCTTTATTAAATTTAGCTAATATTTCATTATCCACATTTTCAATTAAAAATCTTAGCCATTGTGTTTCTACAAGCACACGATACTTAACTAAAGCAAACTCTGAAAAATAATCACCTAATTCCTCTTTAATACCACTATAACGTCCATCTAAAGGACATAATGTCATACTTTCAAATATTTGTTTATCCATTTATTTCCCACCTTTAAAATAATTAACACCAGCTTCAAATAACTTCTGATCCATTTCACCATAAATATTCTTATTTCTATTGATACCTTGACGTTCACTATGGCCCATTTTACCTAAGATTCTACCATCTGCAGACAAAATACCTTCAATAGCACACATAGAGCCATTAGGATTATATGGAGATTCCATAGTAGGATTACCATCAGGATCAACATATTGAGTAAATACTTGTCCATTTTCAAATAATTTTTCTATTTCTTGTTTTGGTGCTACAAATCTACCTTCACCATGAGAAATAGGAATGGTATGAATATCACCAACTTCTACATTAGCTAACCAAGGAGATTTAACGGAAGCGATTCGTGTATTGACCATTTGTGATAAGTGACGATTAATTGTATTGAATGTTAATGTTGGATCATCTTCATTCATGGTTTTAATTTCACCATAAGGAAGTAGACCTAATTTAACAAGTGCTTGGAATCCATTACAAATACCAATCATCAAACCTTCACGATTATCTAATAAATCTGTAATAGCATCTTTTAATTTTGGATTACGTAATACTGTGGCAATGAATTTGCCAGAGCCTTCTGGTTCATCTCCTGCAGAGAAACCACCAGGCAACATAATGATTTGAGCTTTTCTAATAGCTGCTTCTAATTCATCAACAGATTTTTTAATATCTTCTTCAGTTTTATTTCTTATAATAACTGTTGTGACTTTTGCCCCAGCATTAGTAAATGCTCTAGCAGAATCATATTCACAGTTGGTTCCTGGGAATACTGGAATAACAACGTTGACTTCATCATAAACTTTTGATGCATGTAATGGTGTACGTGTTGTACAGTCTTTAACAATCATATCCGTTGTTGGCGCAACTGCCGTTGTTGGATAGACATCATCTAATACTGAGTTATATATAGCATAAGCATCATCTAAAGTTACTGTTTCTTGTTTGTAAATAACTTCTGGTGTTGATACAGTATTACCAATAACACGATAATTTTCTAATGATGATAATGATTCACCATCAATTTCTAAAATAATATTACCATAATCTTTTCTTAATAATGTTCTTAAAGGTAATGAATCATCAATATGAACACCAATATTATTACCAAAAGCCATTTTATATACAGCTTCAATAATACCACCATCTTTAACAGTATAAGCGCTATATACTTTACCAGCTTTCATAAGTTTCATGATTGAGTCATATTGTGATTTTAAAATATCAAAATTAAATACAAAGAAACTATCTTTTGGAATAAGCACTTCTACTAATATGTGATTAGGTCCTTTTAATTCAGGGGTAATAATATCATTGACATCAGCACCGACAATTGAGAATGATACTAATGTTGGTGGAACATCCAAATCTTCAAATGAACCTGACATAGAATCTTTACCACCAATAGAAGGTAACATCAATTCTTTTTGAACACGATTAGCAGCTAACAAAGCAGCTAATGGTTTACCCCAACGAGAAGGATTATCAGCTAATTTTTCAAAATATTCCTGGAATGAGAAACGAATCTTATGGTAATCACCACCCATAGCTACAATTTTAGCAACTGATTCAATAATAGCATACATAGCCCCATGATATGGTGACCACTTAGCAATTTCAGGATTATAACCATAACTCATTAATGAACAAGTTGTCGTTTCTTTACCTAATACTGGAATTAAAGCAGCCATACCCTCTGTTTCAGTTCTTAATGTTTTTCCACCAAAAGGTGATAATACTGTACCATTACCAATAGATGAATCAAATCTTTCAATCAAACCCTTTTGACTACATACTGATAAGCTCTTAAGCACTTCTTGAGTAGCCATTGTAAATGATTGAACAAATTGATCATTCATAGGTGTATGTAAGAAATCAGGTAAATCTATATGAATATCTTGATAACGTTTAGCACCGTTTTTATCTAAGAAAGCACGATCAATATCTACTACTGTTTGACCCATATAATGCATGACTAAACGATTTGTATCTGTTACCGTTGCCACCCTTACAACCTCTAGGTTTTCATCAAAACATGCTTGTTTCATAAAATCTTCATCACATTGATTAATAACAATAGCCATACGTTCCTGTGATTCAGATATTGCAAGTTCTGTTCCCGTTAAACCTTCATATTTCTTTAAAACAGCATCTAACTCTATATCTAGTCCTGGAGCTAATTCTCCAACAGCTACACAAACACCACCAGCACCAAAATCATTACAACGCACAATTCTTTTAGAAACTTCTTTATTTCTAAATAATCTTTGTATTTTTCTTTCTTCAACAGGATTTCCTTTTTGGACTTCTGCACCAGCAGTTGTTGTTGTTTTTAGTTCATGTTTCTTAGAAGAACCAGTAGCACCACCAATACCATCTCTACCTGTTCTTCCACCAATTAATAAGACAATTTGACCTTTTTCAGGAATTAAACGTTTAACTTGTTCTTTTGGTGCAGCTGCAACAACAGCTCCTACTTCCATACGCTTTGCTAGAAAGCCTTCATCATATACTTCATGCACATAACCAGTTGTTAAACCAATTTGATTCCCATAACTTGAGAAACCTTGAGCTGCTTCAACACATATTTTACGTTGAGGAAGCTTACCTGGAATGGTTTCATCTAATGATTTTCTAGGATCACCTGCTCCAGTAATACGCATTGATTGATATACATAAGCTCTTCCTGATAATGGATCTCTAATGGCTCCACCTAAACAAGTGGCTGCGCCACCAAATGGTTCTATTTCAGTAGGATGATTATGTGTTTCATTTTTAAACATTAAAAGCCAATCTTCATCACCATCACTAGTATGAACTTGAAGTTCAACAGAACATGCATTGATTTCTTCACTAACCTCCATATCATCCAACAAACCATCTTTACGTAATTCTTTCATCGCAATGGTTGCTAAATCCATTAATGTTAATGGTCTATCACTATCTACACCATAGACAACATGTCTAGATGCTTTATAAGATTCAATATCTTGATTTAATACTTCTTTAAAAGCACCATCTTCAATATCAATATCTGTAATAATGGTACCAAAAGTAGTATGGCGGCAATGATCTGACCAATAAGTATCTAAAACTTTAAGTTCAGTTTCTGTAGGATCTCTTTTTTCTTCATCACGATAATAATCTTGAGTAACTTTTAAATCATCTAGATTCATCGCCATACCATTGTCCTTGATATATTGAGCAAGTTCATCATCTGTATAACCAATAAATCCATTGATAACAGGTACAAAATCAATATGAACTTTTGCATCACTTAAATCATCAGGTTTTTCTAACGTAGCTAAACGTTGATCAACAGGATTAATTAAATAATGTTGAATACGTTTTAAATCATCATCATTAATATTTCCTTCAATAACATAGACTTTTGCACATTTAACTTTAACATTCTTTTCACCTGTTAATAATTGAAAACATTGTTCACATGCATCTGCTCTTTGGTCATATTGACCAGGTAAAAATTCAATTGCAAATACTTGATGATTACTTTCAGGAAGTTCTTCTAAATAAACTTTATCTACCATCGGTTCACTTAAGATAGTAGGAATACCTTGATTTAAAACATCTTCATTAATGCCTTGAACATCATAGCGATTAATAATATGTAAATTTGTTAGATTGTCTAATTTTAATTGACTCTTAACATTATTAAAAACTTCTTTTGCTTCTACTTCATAAGCTTCTTTCTTTTCAACATAAACACGATAAACCTTACTCATCTTCTCACCTCTTAATGTAATCCAATATCATGACGATAATATTTGCCATCAAAATCAATCACTTCTGCAGCTTTATAAACTTTTTCTCTAGTTTCCTCTAGTGATTTACCCATAGCACAAATATTTAGTACACGTCCACCACTAGTAACAATGTTATTATCTTTAATAGCAGTACCTGCATGGAAAACAACAATATCATCATCTACTTGATCTAACCCAGTAATCACTTTTCCTTTAGGATAGCTTGCTGGATAACCACCACTTGCAAGTACTAAGCAAGTGACTTGTTGATTAGACCATTTTACTTCAACATCTTTTAAAGTATTGGTAGATACGCCATACATAATATCAAATAAATCACTTTCTAATCTTAGTAATATAACTTGAGTTTCAGGATCACCAAAACG
Organism: Erysipelotrichaceae bacterium; assembly: GCA_021201315.1. Lineage (GTDB taxonomy): Bacteria > Bacillota_I > Bacilli_A > Erysipelotrichales > Coprobacillaceae > JAJQDJ01. The sequence goes on along the minus strand of JAJQFG010000074.1, from coordinate 14,486 downwards.
GACATTAAATTCTAAGACTTTAGGTTGATTATTTTCAATCATTAAACCAATAAATATAACTCCTCTAAAATCTAAATGATCTTCTTTTAATCCTTGCATAAATGGATCTAATATTTCAGTTTTAAAGATTTCATCCATACCTTCTGGTAAAAATGGATTAGGTGAAACTGTACCCATACCACCAGTATTAGGACCTTTGTTGTTGTCATAGATTTGTTTATGATCTTTAGCTGATACCATTGGTACAATGGTATCATTATCCACAAAGCATAATAATGAGCATTCAAAACCTGTTAAAAATTCTTCTAATACAACTTTGCTTCCAGCCCCATCCAATGCACCATCAACCATTAAGTTTTTTAAAGCTGCTTTGGCTTCATCCTCATTTTCACAAATAACAACACCCTTACCAGCAGCCAAACCATCTGCTTTCACAACTACAGGATAATCAAAACTATTTAAAGCAACTATAGCTTCATCATAGCTATTGACTTCTTTATAAGCAGCTGTAGGAATATGATGTCTTTCCATAAAATCCTTAGAAAAAGCTTTACTACCTTCTAAATTAGCAGCTTCTTTTCTAGGGCCAAAAACCTTATGTCCATGATCTTCTAATAAATCAGCTAACCCCATGCATAATGGAACTTCTGGACCAATAACCGTAAAATCAATATGATTATCTTCAACAAACTTTAAAATACCATCTAAATCCTCTACACTAACTTCATGACATGTCCCAATTTCTGCTATGCCTGGATTACCAGGAATGGCATGAATTTCATCTACTTTTTCGCTTTTATGTAATGCATAAGCAATCGCATGTTCACGACCACCACTACCAATAACCAAAACCTTCATTGTATTCGCTCCTCTCTCTAACTACATAAGGTGCTATCTTATTTTAAGATAACACCACTTATATTAATGTCTAAAATGTCTATATCCACTAAAGACCATAGGAATGCCTTTTTCGTTGCATAAATCAATAGAATCTTGATCTCTAATAGAACCACCAGGTTGTACAATGGCACTAATGCCTGCATCTGCAGCAACTTGCACACAATCATTGAATGGGAAGAAAGCATCACTAGCTAAAACAGCACCATTGAAATCCTTATCAGGATTATTGTGAATAGCATTTTCTAATGCCCATACACGTGATGTTTGTCCACCACCAATAGCTAAAGTACGGCCATCCTTTACAATACAAATGGCATTTGATTTAACATACTTAACAACTTTCATACCAAATTCCATATCAGAGATTTGTGACTCTGTAGGTTGAGCAGTAGTAACTACTTTCATTTCATCAATCATTTTAGTATTTAATTGTTGTACTAATACTTTGCCTTCTAAGTATTTGATATCATATTTAGCTTCTCTAGCATCTAAATGATTGAGTTTTAAGATACGTAAGTTCTTTTTCTTTTTAAGAATTTCTAAAGCATCATCATCAAAATCTGGAGCTGCAACAATTTCCAAGAAAATTTTCTTCATTTCGGTTGCAGTAGCTGCATCGATTTTATAATTAACTGCAACGATACCACCAAAGATTGATTGTGGATCTGCTTCATAAGCACGCATATAAGAATCATAACCTGTTTCACCAACAGCCACACCACAAGGTGTAGAATGCTTAATTGCAGCAGTGACAATTTGATCACCAAATTCTCTAACTAAGGCTACAGCTCCATATAAGTCATTGACATTATTGAATGAGATTTCTTTACCATTTAATTGTTCATAATCTAATAATGATTCTTGAATAAATGAATCTTCATATTTATTAGCTTGTTGTTGTGAGTTTTCACCATAACGTAAATGTTCTGTTTTCTTTAATGAAATATTAAGTGTATCAGGAAATTCTTCGCCTACAACACCTGCAAAATAACGTGAAATCATGGCATCATAAGCACCTGTTTTACTAAATGCTTTATAAGCTAGATTTAATCTAAAGTCATAATCATCTGTTTCATTTTTTATCGCATCTAAGACAGCATCATAATCACTGGGATCAGTGACAATAAGTACATCTTTAAAGTTCTTAGCAGCACTTCTAATCATAGAAGGTCCACCAATATCAATATTTTCAATCATTTCTTCCATTGGTTTATGTTGCTTCAATGCTTTTTCAAATTCATATAAGTTAACACAAACTAAATCAATTGGTTCAATGCCCATTTCTTTAACTGTTTGCACATGTTCAGGGTCATCTCTCTTAAATAATAAACCACCATGAACTTTTGGATGTAATGTTTTAACACGACCATCTAAGATTTCTGGAAAACCAGTCACATCATCAATTGCAATGGCATTAATACCATTTTCTTTTAATTTATTGAGTGTTCCTCCTGTAGAAACAATTTCAAAACCAAGACTCTCTAATCCTTGACAAAATTCTACAATACCATCTTTATTTGTAACTGAAACTAAAGCTCTTTTCATAAAATTTCAACCCTTTCGTTTTCAACTTTTAATTTATCTAAACAAAATAATCTTACTGCTTCTGGTAATATTTTATGTTCAATATTATCTAAAATTAATGTTTGCATCTCTTCTGGTGATTGGCATTTTGATACATCAATCGCTTGTTGAAGTATAATTGGTCCACCATCAACTACTTCACTGACAAAATGAACAGTAGCTCCACTCACTTTCACACCACGTTTAAAAGCTTCCTCATGCACATGTAAACCATAATAACCAGGCCCACAAAATGAAGGAATAAGTGATGGATGAATATTAATAATCTTATTTTTATAAGCTGCTATAATTTCATCACTGACAATCGCTAAATAACCAGCTAAAACAATTAAATCAATTTTTTCTTCTTGTAATCTATCTAATAAAACACCTTGATCTTTAATCCATTCTGCTTCAATACCAGCTTTTTTTGCTCTTTCTAATCCATAAGCCTTCTTACGTGAAGAAACAACCAAAACTATTTCACCATTAAATTCATCTTGGTGATCGATCAATGATTGAAGATTCGTTCCACCTCCAGAAACAAGTACCGCTATTCTCTTTAACATAATTCTACTCCCTTGTTTCCTTTTTCAATATGACCAATCACATAACCTTTATCGTTAGTTTCTTCAATTGCTTTTAATGTTGTATCCACATCATCGCTGTCAACTACAATCACCATACCAATTCCCATATTAAATGTATTATACATCATATGTTCTTCAACTTGACCATTTTTAGCAATCATATCAAAAATTGGAGGTACTGGATAACTGTCTTTTTTGATAATGGCGAAGGCATCATCTGGTAACATTCTAGGTACATTTTCATAGAAACCACCACCAGTTATATGAGAACAACCTTTCACTTTGATACCATGATTTTTAATATTCTTTAATGCTTTCACATAGATACGTGTTGGTTCTAATAAAGTTTCACCCAATGTTCTACCTAATTCATCATAATAAGTATTCAATGATGCTTCACTCATTTCAAACACTTTTCTAACCAGCGAAAAACCATTACTATGAACACCACTAGATGCTAAACCAATCAAAACATCATTTTCTTTTATCGTTGAGCCATCAATAATATCTTTCTTATCAACAACCCCAACCGCAAAACCAGCCAAATCATATTCATCTACTGGCATCAAATCAGGATGTTCAGCTGTTTCACCACCAACCAAAGCACATTCACTTTGTCTGCAGCCTTCAGCCACTCCACCAACAATTGTCGCAATCTTTTCTGGATAGTTCTTACCACATGCAATATAATCTAAAAAGAATAATGGTTCACCACCAGAACAAGCAATATCATTCACACACATAGCCACAGCATCGATACCTATGGTATCATGTTTATCCATGATAAAGGCTAATTTGACCTTTGTACCACAACCATCTGTCCCAGATAATAAAACTGGTTCTTCCATATTTTTAATATTGCTTAAATCAAATGCCCCTGCAAATCCTCCTAAACCACCTAATACTTCAGGTCGATAAGTCGATTTAACAGCATCTTTTATAAGTTGTACTGATTGATAACCAGCTTCTATATCAACGCCTGCTTTCTTATAATCCATAATTCTCTCCTATTTGCTTTGCATACGAGCTAATACTTCTTTATATGTATCAATTAAATCACCAATATCTTGTCTAAAAACATCTTTATCATATTTTTGATTGGTATCTACATCCCATAAACGACAAGAATCTGGAGATATTTCATCAGCTAATAAAATCTTACCATCAAGTGTTTTACCAAATTCAATTTTAAAATCTACGAGTTTTAAATTAAATTGTAAAAAGAATTCTTTTAATAATTCATTGATTTTTAAAGTTGTTTCTTTAATATAAGCTAATTCTTCTCTAGTAGCGAGTTTTAAAGCAACAGCATGATCATCATTAATTAAAGGATCACCATATTCATCATTCTTATAACTTAATTCAAAGATTGGTTCATCTAAAACAATACCTTCTGGAGCTCCTAATCGTTTACAGAATGATCCAGTTGTAATGTTTCTAATAATAACTTCTAATGGAAAAATGTCTACTTTTTTAACTCTAATATCACGATCATTGATTTTTTCAATCATATGTGTTTCAATACCAGCTTCTTCTAACATATCAAAGATAATACATGAGATAGTGTTATTTAAAACACCTTTTCCTTCAAATTGATCATGTTTCACACCATTACCTGCAGTGGCATCATCTTTGTAGTGAATGATATATTCATCTTCCTTTTCTGTTTTGTATACTTGTTTGGCTTTTCCTTCATATAATAATTCTGCCATTGATTAACCCTCCTATTGATATTTATTAATAACTTCTTCATTCGCTTTTAATGCTGCTTCTTCCATATCTTTACGATATGCTAATAGTTTTTCTTTAATATCATTATGTTTAATAGACATAATAGATAATGCTAAATATGCAGCATTCTTACTACCATTAATAGCTACTGTAGCCACTGGTATACCTGAAGGCATTTGGACAATAGATAATAATGCATCCATACCTTCTAGATTTGATCCTGATAAAGGTACACCAATCACTGGTAATACAGTCTGAGAAGCTACAACCCCCGGTAATGCTGCTGCCATTCCAGCAGCTGCAATAATAACTTCTGTACCATCACTATTGGCTTCTTCAATAAAAGCACTTAAAGCCTGATGAGCACGATGTGCTGATAAACAACGCACATTTACTTCAACACCATAATCCTTTAAAATCCCTATAGCAGGCTCTACCTTTGATAAATCGCTTGTAGATCCCATAATAATTGCAACTTTCATGCATACCTCCTAGAATAATCCAACAATTTTTCCATTCTCATCAATATCCATATTGACAGCAGCAGGAACTTTAGGAAGTCCTGGCATACGCATAATATCACCACTAATAGCTACTAAGAAACCAGCACCAGTATTTGGAATCAAGTCATTAATTGTAACTTTAAATCCTGTAGGTCTTCCTAGTAAAGTAGGATCATCAGATAATGAATATTGTGTTTTAGCAATACAGATAGGTAATTTTCCTAATCCTTGCTTTTCATATTTCTTAATTTTATTAACCACTTTCTTTGTAAGTATAATATCGTCAGCACCATAGATTTCTTTAGCAATTGTACGAATCTTTTCATCAATTGGTAAATCCAAATCATAGATTGGAGCAAAATGTGCTTCTTTTGTTTCTAAGACTTCTAATAACTTTTCAGCTAATTCAATACCACCATCTGCTCCCTTAGCCCAAACTTCACTAATAGCTACATCAACACCCTTAGCTTGACAAATCTCTTTTAATAATTGAAGTTCAGCCTCGGTGTCAGTTGGAAATGCATTAATTGCAACCACTGATGGTAAATGATATTTACCTATATTTTCAATATGCTTCTCTAAGTTTTCAATACCTTTTCTTAAAGCATCTAAATTCTCTTCACCTAAATCCTTTTTAGCAACGCCACCATGCATCTTCAAAGCTCTAACAGTTGCTACAATAACAACAGCATCTGGTTTTAAACCTGCTTGACGACATTTGATATCTAAGAATTTTTCAGCTCCTAAGTCAGCACCAAAACCTGCTTCAGTAATCGCATAATCCCCTAATTTCATCGCTAAATTTGTAGCCATAACACTATTGCATCCATGGGCAATATTGGCAAAAGGACCACCATGAACAAATACAGGTGTATGATCTAATGTTTGTACCAAATTAGGCTTAATCGCATCTTTTAATAACAATGTTACAGCCCCTGTAGCACCAATATCATTAACCGTAATAGCCTCACCAGCATGATTGTAAGCTACAATCATAGCTCCTGCACGTTTTTTCAAATCTTCTAATGAAGTTGCTAAACAAAGAATAGCCATAACTTCACTAGCTACACTTATATCAAAACCATCTTCTCTAGGCACACCATTCATCTTGCCACCTAAACCAACAACAATATTTCTTAAAGCACGATCATTCAAATCAACACAACGTTTCCAAACAATCTGTCTTGTATCAATATCCAAAGGATTTCCTTGTTGAATTGAATTATCAAGCATCGCTGCAATTAAATTATTAGCAGTTGTAATCGCATGAATATCTCCTGTAAAATGTAAATTAATATCCTCCATTGGTACAACTTGAGCATATCCTCCTCCTGCTGCACCACCTTTAATACCAAAACATGGCCCCAAACTTGGTTCACGCATTGCTACAACAGATTTTTTACCCAACTTATTTAAAGCTTGTGATAAGCCAATCATTGTTGTTGTCTTTCCCTCACCAGCAGGTGTTGGATTAATAGCAGTTACTAAAACCAATTTCCCATTTTCATTATTTTGAAGCTTATTAATAGCTTCTAAAGATACTTTTGCTTTATACTTACCATAAAGCTCCAAATCATCTTCACTTAAACCAACCTTATCCGCTATCTTAACAATTGGTTCCATTTCTGCCGCTTGGGCGATTTCTACATCTGTCAACATTTTTTACACCTCTTCTTTAAATTTTTTCAAGGACTTTTAACACTTACTTTATACCATAAATCTATCTATTTTCATAGATATTTTTTCGATAATTAAAAAAGAGCCTACTCATCCAAGCATTTTTGCCCAGACGGTCGACTCTAAACATTATACTCCATGTGGTCCATTCCACTTCCGTCAGTTGTATAACTAAGTGCATATTACCATTTTTACTTTATTTTTTCAAGTATAAGATATCAAAACGAATCAGCTGCTTCCATAACAGCTCTTTTAATATCAATATTACGTAAAGTTGTTGGTAAATAATCATTATTATGCATCCATATTTTATGAAATTGATATTCTAAAATAAAGCGAGGATTTAAATAATAATGTGGATGTGATGGGAAGAAATGGAATATTTTCAAACGTTTCATAATGATTTCATAGTTTTCAATAAACCCTTTATATCGGTTTCTTTCAATAACAATCATCATATAGCGTTTATAATGCTCTATATATTGAATGTGAGAAGGATTAAACATGAAGTTTTTATTATGAACTTTTAAAACAACTTTACAACTAACACACAAATAATATTCATAAGCACACTTTAATTTCTCTAAATCTAAAGGCTCACCATCGTTTAAGATACGATGAAAACCACCTGCATGAAAAAATTCATGAATATAAGTGAAATCTTTAAACATATAAAAAGTAGCACAATGATTTAATTTATACAATTTTCTCCCTAACTTAAAAGCTCTATGATTATCCATTCCCAAATCAATAAATGCTATATTATACTTCCACTTTTTAACATGCAAAGTCGCACGACACTCTAAGTCAACCTTTTCTTCACATTTCATCAATTGAATTAATCTTATAATTTTAATCTGAGACTTCTTATCCTTAACACATATTAGTATTTTCATTTATCCCACCTATTTTTATTTTACACTATATTTAGAATAATCGTACTTATTTTGTATGTTTCATATTTCTTGTTTGTTTTCATATAATTATGCTATAATGTGATAACAAGGAGGTATGATTATGAGTTTTAAAAAAATAGATATCAAAGATTTGAATATGAATCCTTTTACTGCCATTGGTAATGATTGGATGCTTATTAGTGCAGGTAATGAAGAAAAAGTAAATACCATGACTGCTTCTTGGGGTGGTGTCGGTCAATTATGGAATGAACATGTTGTTACTGCCTATATTCGTCCTCAACGTTATACTAAAGAATTTGTGGATAGAGAAGATTGTTTTTCTTTATCTTTCTTTGATGGCAAAAAGAAAGAATTAGGTGTATTAGGAAGTGTTTCAGGTAGAGATACAGATAAAATTAAAGATGTTAATTTTCATGTAACATTTATTGACGATGTTCCAACATTTGAAGAAGCAAAATTAGTTTTCATTGTTGAAAAGCTATATGCTGATACAATTAAGGAAGAATGTTTCTTAAATAAAGATGTGGATAATAAAAATTATCCTGAAAAAGATTATCACACAATATATATAGCAAAAATTAAAGGTGTTTATGCTAAAGCGTAAGCACCTTTTTTGTGTCAAATGACGTAATATTTGAATCATAATAAATCATTTGACGCATCTTTAATAAGATTATTATATTTGTTGTTTCTAAATAATGCAACTTTAAATGAGGTGCCAAATTCTTCAAAACATGGTTCTTTCAAGCCAAATTCCTCACATTGTCTGATAATGCGTGGGACACCTGTTCCCATTGTTCAATCAAATCAAATAGAGAAAAGTCTTTCCTGTTGCTTTGTTACGCAAAACTGAACTACCCAATTTCATATTTTCAATACTCATTCCTTGATAAAGCATTCCAGGAGATAATATTTCAATTCTGTCATCAAAAATTGATATTTGAACACATGATTCACTTAAATATGATCTGTGACATACTGCATTAATGATGCTTTCTCTTACAACCAACGATTTTTATAAACAGTCAATAGGCAATTCTGTATCTCCATCAAAATCTCTTAGTTGTTTGTTAGTATCATAACCCAAAGAACGTATTTTTAATTTTAATTCTTTAAATTCTTCATTAGTTAATCCTTTATCTTCTTTAGGCCGATGAATCGTTGCTACTTCGTCAATATATTCATCATATAATTTTATATTGAATAATTTGAACAATCTCAAATAAGCTCTACTTAGATATTTATTATATCTTATCGTTTCATGCGTACCTCTTTTCCAGCAAATAAAAAAAGCAACCTTAGTTGCTTAACTATTATTTACTTGTATTTTAGGAAGACATAAAATACCTCCTACTATTTATATACGCTATAAAAGTCCCAAATTTCTTTTTTAAATTGCATATTTTCAAAATATGAAAATATTAATTTTGTATCGTATGATGAAAAGTAGGAGATGTATCATCAATTGTTTTAAATTCATAGCCTCTTTCTATCAATTCATCCAAAATATCAGGCAAAGCAGTAACCGTATTATCCTGTGTCCCACTGTCATGCATCAAAAACATAATATCTTCTTTACCGTCAATTTCTTCTAATGCTTTATCAATTAAGCCATCTACTGTCTTAATACCTTCACCATCGCCATTAATCGATGTCCAATCATAATATTGATAACCCAAATCAATCACTTTCTTTGTTAGGACACGCATAATGCCTACATTATATTTTTTAGACACCAGATTACTTGATCCACCAGGAAATCGTATATACTTTGTATATTCTCCTGTTTGTTGATAAACTACTTCTTTGATTTTATTAAGATCATTCAAATAATTTCTTACAGAAGTATAAATATATTCATAATCATGACTATAAGAATGTAAACCTATAACATGACCATTCTCATATGCTTCTTTAATATAATTGAAATAATCTGGTGAAGTGCCTGTCACAAAGAAAGTAGCTTTAATATTGTATTTATCTAAGATCTCTAATATTTCTTTAGTGTTTGATGATGGTCCATCATCAAATGTCAAATAGCATGTTTTTATCCCATCTTTTGTTGCTTCTCTATTATCGTATGGACTTAATATTTCAATATCTCTACTATATGTTTCTTCATTACCATATTTATCTAAAACATGATAATATACCGTATATTCTCCTATTTGTTTCAAATTGAGTGAGGAATCATCAATTGTATAAGTTGGGTTATCGTCATGATCATCTTCAATGGTTATACCTGTATTCAAATCTATTTCATCACCTAGTAATAATGTTAATTTATTAATTCCACTTAATGTAGGTGGATTGGTATCAGATTCTTCTACTTTGACATAAACTATTTTTTCTGTTGTATTATGATAGGCATCTTCCACGATAATATGGACTTCATATGTTTTTATTTCGTTAAAAATATAGTCTTCTTTAAAATAAACAGTTGTAGCAGATTCGTCTTGTATTTGTGTAACCAAATCATAAGGATCTAATGTTTCGTTGCGTAATATGACTTGATCGATGGTTTCAAATTCGGGTGATATTGTATCATCAATATAGATCTTTAATGAAAATGTATATTGATGATATTGATAATAAATTGTATATTCGCCTAATGCTTTATTATTCACTTGATTATCAATGGTTAATTCTTCTATATCTATATGAGATATAGATTCAATATAATCATATGGTTCTATAGTATCATATAATGATAAATGAATTTCATCTTGAATAAAATGAATACGAGGTTGTTGATATAAAAGATATATCAATAACAATCCAAAGAAGATTGATAAAGAAAAAAAGACTTTTTTCATATGTATCACCAAGATACTATATGATAAAAAGTCTTTTTATATGTTATAGTATTTTTTTATTATTTCTTTTTCACTAAATGGTATTGGTTCTTTATCTATGATTTGATATGTTTCATGACCTTTACCTAAACATAATATAACATCATCTTTTTGCGCTATAGATAAAGCATAGTGAATAGCATCTTTACGATCCTCAATAATTGTATAATCTCCACCTATACGATTAATACCTTCAACAATATCCATACATATATCATGAACACTTTCTCCTCTAGGATTATCGGCTGTTAAAATAGAATAAGCATGATATTTAGCTACAACCTCACCAACGTCATAACGTCTTTTTTTATCACGCTTTCCCCCTGCTCCATAAACGCAGATAAGGCGATGAGGATGATAAGCACTAATCGTTGATAAAATACTATCGAATGACAATGCATTATGAGCATAATCAATAATGACTGTATAAGGTTGATGTATAGGAACAATTTCTACTCTACCACTAACTCTTACAAGTTTTAAAGCTTGCTTGATATAAGGCGTTTCTATAGATAATTGTTGACAAATCATAATAGCTACTAAAGAATTATAAACACTAAACTCTCCAGGAATGTCAGTTTCAAAAGTATCATTGATGAGTCCTCGGGTTTTAAAAGATACACCCAACGTTCCTTCTCCTTGAGATAAATGAATATCATAACCTTGTAAATCACTGTCTTGATGAATAGAATATGTCAATATTTGACATTTTGCATTATCAATCATATCTAAGTAATGTTCATCATCTTTATTAAAAATACCAACTTTACACATTTGAAAAAGCATCTTTTTACAACTCATATAATGATTAAAATCTCTATGTTCATTCTTACCAATATGATCAGGTGATAGATTGGTAAAAATACCATAATCAAAATCAATTCCTGCAACACGATGCAACATTAAACCTTGTGATGAAACTTCCATCACACAATATTCACAACCATTTTCAACCATTTCATACATAAGACTTTGAAGTTCAAAAGATTCTGGTGTTGTATTTTTTGTTTCATGAAACACACCATTCACTATAGAACCAATGGTACCAATAAGACCTACTTTTTTATGTGCCTTTGTAAGTATGGATTCAAGCATATAGGATGTTGTAGTTTTACCTTTGGTACCTGTAATACCTATTACTGTCATTTTTCTACTAGGGTAATCAAAAAATGCAGATGATAGTAATGCTAAAGCAATACGTGAATTCTCTACCTTAATATAAGTTATACCTGATTGATAAGAAACTTCTTTTTCAACCACTATGACTTTTGCTCCTTGATCGATAACACTATCTATAAAATTATGACCATCTACATTCGCACCAACAATACATACAAATAAGCTATTATTGATGACTTTTCGAGAATCATAGTCTATTTGTACAACATCTGTATTTAAATCACCTTGTAATAAAGTATAATCTATTTCTGTTAATAATTTTTCTAATTTCATTGTATCTCACCGAAGTTATTATAAGCTAAAAATAGACTATTGAAAAGAAAAACTTAAAGATGTTCAATCTTTAAGTCTCCACGTTTCAATAGTTTTAAACGATATAATAGTTGAATCATAATTAAAGAAATAACAATTGGTAATGCAATGTTTATGAGTAATGTAGCTGGCATATATACTGAATTATTATAATTTATAGTATCAATCAATCCTTGTAGTGCCATTAAACCATAACCAGCTGTTGTTGATGCTTCTATCATAAAAACACAACCTGTGAGCATTCCTGAAATAGCACTTGATATCATCAGTGGAATCAGTAGTATTGGTTTTTTAATAACATTTGCAAATTGTAATAACGGTGTTCCTATAGCAGTAGCTATTGTATCACCAATATGATTATCTTTTAATCCCATAACTGCTAGTCCTATGGTATAACTACAACCACCTGATAAAACAATACCACAAACAAGACTATTAAGATTCAATAATGTACAAATAGTTGGACCTAATATAGGAATCAATAATCCCATTACAATGGCAATAATCATACTCATAATAATTCTTATAATCAATGAATCATTATTCATTTGAGTATTGAAATAATTTCCTAGATACATCATAAAACTATTGATATATGAATTCAAAAAATAAGCTAATAGTGTAGAAATAATAATAACAATCAATGGTTTTAACCATATATCAAAATATGTATCTAGTAATTGTATCACTAGAGCAGATAATAAAACTGCTAAATATATAACGATTAGATAAGAGCTAAAATAAGATGCGATACTTCCACTAATAACCATACATAGCATATCTATACCTTTTACTTTTAAACTTATACCTATTCCGATTGCAATCCCTATTCCTGTCAATGATTGCATAACACTACCAATAGTTGATAATATTTCTAAATGAACAAATTGTGATGTCATAATAAGTATTGTACCTAATGCATAAGTCAAAAAATAACCATAAGATAAACCATTTATTGATTGTATTATACTATTTGTTTTCTTCATTGTCTTTTACCTTATCATGATGTTGATCATCTATAATATTTGGAAACGCATTAAAAATGTGGCGTAAAGAGTAGCCCGTATGTTGCACATACTTTTGATATTGAATGCCATTTTCCTGACGAATTGTTTCTAATAATTCAGAGAAATCTTTTTGTCTTTCTTCCATATCAAGACGCATTTTTTCACTATATTCTTCAATTAATTCAATTGTTTCATCCAATCTTTCATCCAAATGTGCTAAAGCAATAATAGTTGTCACTAAATCACTGATAAAGATAGTTGATAATGCAGTTGCAACTATAACTAAAGGAATAATTGAATATTGTAATAACCTATTAAATAAATAAGGTTGAACATATTTAACACACGCTATACTAAAAACTCCAAAAGCAACAAAACCTTCCAAACAAACTCTACCATTCACATTAAAAGCACGATTACTATAATCCCACCATCTTCGATGATATAAACTTTCCATCGCCCATGATGTTACATATTCAATCACACAAGCTACAAATCCACCTTCGATAAAAATGGATAAATAACTTTCTCTTGCTGAAAACAAAAGAAAAACAGTAACAGCACCAACACCATAAATAGGAATAACCGGACCATTAAGGAATCCTCTATTTTTTATCTTATAATGTTCTATTAAAGGCATTAAAAATGATTCCCATATCCATCCAGCAAAACCATATATATAAAATGAAATAATAATAGCACAAATATATTTTTCCATAACTTCTCCTTAAAACAAAAAACGTTACAACGTAACGCGTATTAAAAAAATGGAGCTTAGCGGGATCGAACCGCTGACCTCCTGCGTGCAAAGCAGGCGCTCTCCCATCTGAGCTAAAGCCCCAAAAATTATATGGTGGGCCTGAATGGATTTGAACCATCGACCTCACCCTTATCAGGGGTGCGCTCTAACCAACTGAGCTACAGGCCCATATAATTTACAGTATTAATGGTGGGCCTGAATGGATTTGAACCATCGACCTCACCCTTATCAGGGGTGCGCT
>JAJQFG010000074.1:0-151 GCA_021201315.1 Erysipelotrichaceae bacterium | reverse complement strand
CTAACCAACTGAGCTACAGGCCCATTAATGACTGCTTAAATATAATAGCATAACTACATTTTTTCGTCAACACTTTTTTACTTTTTTCAAGTGAAAAGTGTGATTCAAATATGATAATGTCTTAATGTACCCAGATTGATTCTGTCCCAGC
>JAJQFG010000081.1 GCA_021201315.1 Erysipelotrichaceae bacterium | reverse complement strand
CTCCTTAGTGAACTTTTAATTATTTATTTTGTTCACTTTAGAGAATCATATCATAATGATATGCTTTTATTATATTTATATAGTACAACGAAGAATATATACACCATCCATAAATGTATCAACATAGATGTATCCTCTATCATCAACTAAAACATCTTCAGTAATGGCAACACGAGGTCCAGGTGTTAAAGAATTATCTTCATTTGTAAACAAATCTTTTTCGGGATCAGGTGGCAAGAAATAAGCAATTTCTTTAGGTACATAAGGATCAGAAACATCATACACACGAAGGCCTGCATTAAAGTGAGCATTATAAACACGATCCCCACGATTTTCGTACCAATCTGGGCCCATAGCATCAAACATATTATGAGGTCCAAATGGACAACGTACATCATCTACGATATTGAAGTTTTCTCCATGAGTATATCCTTCAGGAACTTCTGGATATGGGAATATAGAAATTAAGCTAGGATTTTCTAAATCAGTCAATTCTACTACACCAATCATATTCATAGCTTGTGTTTTTATTTTTTTAAATAGACCTTCTGTTGCTTCATTGCTAAAATAACGTACACGTTCTCCTTCAGTTGTTACAATTGCATATGGTCTATCTCCAAGAGGCATCGCTGTATGAACTGGTGCTCCAGCAGCCCCACCACCAAATGGTGGATTAAGCGGTAAACATCCGATTAATTTAGGTGAAGTTTTATCTTTAACATCTAATAATACAAACCCTTTATTAGCATAGGTACAATAGCATATATCATCTTTTACAACATTGGCATGTAAGAATGGTGATGCAAGTGAATCGGCACTTCCATAACGTGCAGCATTACCTCCAAGTTTATTGTTTAGATATTGTTCATCCATCCAAAATCTACCAGTTTCTATAGGATTTGCAGGATCAGAAATATCAACAATGCGTAAAATAAAGCCATTGAATCCAGAAGCATTACCAGTTACATAAACATAATCTCCGCCTCCATAGAAAAATCTATGAACACCAGCACCACCAGGACATTCAAATTTACCTAATAATTTTGGATTTTCAGGATCTTCAGCAATGTCCCAAATCATAATACCACCCCAATAAGGTAATCCAGGTTCAGTTCCGTGTAATTCTTTCATAGTACCACCATGGGCAGTAATCATTTTATCATCTGCTATTTGTATTTTAGGTGTTCCTTGACCATCATGTATTGTTTCATCAATACATGGGCCTTCCATCCATTTCACATTACGTGGATGGGCTGGGTCTGTTACTTCAACAATATTCCAGCCATTATGACGAAAACTTGCAGTATATAAATAATATTTTTGATCTTTTGTACGATATAATGCCATTTGAAATCCTGGTTTACCATTCAAATCATCATACCCAATGAGTTCCATATTTTTAATTAATGGTTCTTTTCTCTGTGTCATTTTACTTTCTTCCTTTCAATTCAGTTTGATATGTTCCAACTCTATCCATTTCTACTAATCCTTCTACACCACATTTAACCATACTATGCACTGCTGTATCTGTATAAAATGCCATATGTTGTGTCATGACAACATTACGGAACTGGCGTAAATAAGCCATATGTCTATTTGATAAAATATCTAATCGTTGGTCTTGATGAACCATGCCTTCTTCTGATTCAATAACATCTACTCCAAGTGCTCCTATTTTTCCTCGCTCAATGCCTTTGATAAGTGCATCAATATCCGCAAGTTCTCCTCTTGCACAATTAACTATAACAACACCATCTTTCATCTTATTAAGACTATCTTCATTAATAAGATGATAAGTAGAATCTAAAAGAGGCATATGTAAGGAAATAACATCACTTCTAGCATAAAGTTCATCCATCTCTACATATTCAGCATACTCTTTAACCAATTCATTTGGATATGGATCATAAGCCAAAATCTGGCATCCAAAACCTTTGATTAACTTCATTACAGTTTGTCCAATTCTTCCAGTTCCCATAATACCAACTGTTAAATCACCCAATTCTCTACCTTCCAAACCATTAAGCGAAAAATCATTTACCTGTCCTCTCCAAAGAGCTTGCTTGTAATGTCTCAAGCACATTAAAATCATCATGACAGTATATTCTGCAACACCACTAGGTGGATAATTAGCATTACATACTTTAATTCCTAATTCTTCTGCTGCATCTAAATCAATATGATTATATCCAATAGTTCTTGTGGAAACATACTTAACACCTTTTTCACTCCATATTTGTAGTAACTCTTTATCAATTTTACCTTGTCCTAAAATAGTGATACCTAAGCATCCATCAACATAATCTACATTATCCATTGTTGGAACATCACTATGCATAGTAACATCTGCATGACATTGTTTTGAAATCTCTACAAAACTTTTCTTTTCATCTTCACGAACTTCATACGCGCATATTTTCATTTTCAATTCCTCCTTTTGTACCTGCTAATTTTTTTGTTAGTATTGGGGTAACTATTGCACTGACTATAACCGCAAATGCTATTTGTGCTTGGGCTGTTTCAACATATGGTAAATAACTTGCATCTGCTTCTGCCATAAGGCCAGGAACAGTGATAGCTAATCCTGCAACACAGCATATAGCTGCTGCACAATATCCTTTTTGATGTAATATCTTTTTATCTACTATTAAAAGGGGTACAATATTTATCAGTAGCACAACAACAAATAAAATAAGTCCCTGACTCCACTTTGATAAAGTCATGTTCAAATCGATACTACTTCCAAGACAAAACCCTAAAAAAGGAAGGAGTAATGTTGAACCTGATTTTGTAAATGATCTTATATCAGTATCAACCAAAGCTAAAACCATTCCTAATATAAATGGAATTAAAGTAGCAATGATTGACATATAATCAATTCCGTTATTTCCAGCAAATCCTAAAATACAAATAGGCACAAAAGGTAATCCCACCAAATTAAGAAATGCAAAACCTGCTTTATCAATTTCATCTCCAAGATTTTCCATCAATGCCATATATACTCCAGGATTACAACTTGTAAGGGCAGCTACAAATGAAAGTGCTGAAATACCATAAATTCCTGATAATCCAAATACATTTACGAACGAAATTCCTATAATAATATTCAAAATAAGTTTAATGATAATAAGTAATCCACATCTTTTAAAACTCATTAATAACTGTTTCGGCTTTGTTTGAATTCCTGAAAAAACTAGCATTAATCCGACAATACACATTGTTCCATTGCTTGAAAATACAGCACTGAGTGGGTTACCTATTTCATAGATAGATGGAATAAAAGTATTAACTAATGCACCAATAGCCATAGGAACTAGCATCGTTCCACCAGGAATCTTTTGTATCTTATTAGAAAGTTTCACATTACCACCTCCTCTTTTGATTAAAGTATAATGTGAAATGATATAATAGTCCAATATCAAAATTACATGATAGTCATGTCATTTTTGCATAATAAAAAAGCAGGTTAACTTTAACCTGCTATTAGATTATATTATAACGTTCATATATATAATTTTTTAGAAGTGTTACTTTTTCATCGGATTCTTTTTTTGTAACAAGACATGCTGTATTATTTTCATCTAACATAATATGATGTATGGATTTATTATGAAAAATACGTGTAGAATCATCCATGATTGCATATCCCATACCAGCAATCAAAGCCATTGAAACACTATCAATACTTGGATACATTTGTACATTTGGATTCCAATCCAATGTTTCAAAAAAGCTATGATTTGTTACAACATCATATGTTACTTGACTATTTTCCTGTAAACATAATAATGTTTGATTTTTAAAGTCATTAAATGTAATGGTATTTTGCTTTGCAATAGGATTTCTATCAGAATATAATAAGCACTTTTGAACGTTAAATAATTCCTGCAATTCATATTTTTCCTTAAATTTATCATTTTGAAAAATATCTGATGAAGGTTGTAATATAATAACCAAATCATATAAACCATTATTCAATCCTTCCAATAACTGTTCTTCACGTCCACTCGCAAAAGTAATAGAATATTCATTATAATCTCTAGTAAATTCAAACATCAGTGATTGCAAAAAATCACTTAAATCAAATCCTTCAAACATACCAATATGTAATTGTTTCTTAGTGTTTTCATCATCTTCAATAAGTTCACCTAAAATAGAATTAAAATCATTAACTGATTTTTCAAAAAATTCCTGCAATTTTTCACCAGCATGGGTTAAAAACACACCATGTTTTGTTCTTTCAAATAAAGTTAATCCTAATTCTTGTTCCATTGTAGAAATTTTACGACTTAAGACAGGTTGTGAAATATATAATTTCTCAGCAGCTTTAGTAAAATTTTGTTCTTTTGCTACAGCTAAAAATGATTGTATTTGAGTAGAATTAATGACCATTTTTCATTCCTCACATTCATAATCTTATTTCATGTTTTTATTATAAGTTCTTTTTATTAAAACGTAAATTATTTTTTATTTATATTATTACTTTTATAAGCTTTATGAATTTATACATTTTAATTATGAGAGGGATAGTAATTAGACACGAATAAATTGATTAAAATAGGTAATAAAGATATGAATATATTGAATTTGAATAGGAAATGTATAAAAAGTATTGATTAATGATATTTTTTATTTGCAAATAGTATGAGATAATAATGATAATTTTCTTTTTGATTTAGAGTTATTTTAATTGTTATCAACAAATATGATAATTTTTTTGAACTTGTAAGTGAAAAAGTATTTATAAAATGAACTATATTATGCTGTCAGCATACCAAATAAAATAATATTTATGATATAATAACTATGATTACAAGTCGTTTTTTGTCCTTTATAAAGAATGTTTTTATTGTTATAATTGTTATATTAGAAAAATTTAATTTTGTTTGAATAAGTAAGGAGAGATAAATTAATGGGAAGATTAGTGTTGGGATTGGATATAGGTGTAACATCTGTTGGTTATGGTGTTATAGATATTGATAATAACGAATTTGTTGATTATGGAGTAAGATTATTTAAAGAAGGATCTGCAGAAAACAATGAAAAAAGAAGAGAAAGAAGAGGTAGTAGAAGATTAATTAGACGTAGACAAACACGTTTGGAGGATATGAAACATCTTTTGAAAGAAATAGGAATAATGGATGCTTCCTATCAACCTTGTAATAATGTATATGAAATACGTGTAAAAGGCTTGTCAGAAAAATTATCTAATAACGAATTATGTGCTGCTATCTTACATATCACAAAGCATCGTGGAAGTAGTTTGGAAACTGTAGATGATGATAGTGAAGGAACTGGTTCTAAAAGTATTCTTTCAAAGAATTCTGCTCTTTTAGCTGAAGGAAAATATATTTGTGAAGTTCAACTAGATAAATTAAATAATGGTGAATCAATAAGAGGAATAGATAATAATTTTAAAACAATTGACTATGAAAAAGAATTAACACAAATATTATCAAATCAAGAATTAAATGATGAAGATAGTCAAGCAGTTTTAGATTTGTTTCAAAGACGTAGAGAATATTATGAAGGACCTGGAAGTGAAAAATCTCCAACACCTTATGGACGTTTTGTTGAAGTTGATGGTGAGATTCAAGAAATCAATTTAATTGAGAAAATGATTGGTAAATGTTCTATTTATCCTGATGAATTAAGAGCACCAAAACTATCATATTCAGCTGAATTATTTAATTTATTAAATGATCTTAATAATCTTACGATTAATGGAAATCAAAAAATAACATATGAAGAAAAACAAGAAATTATTGATTTTGTTAATAAAAAAGGAAATATTACGGTTAAGCAAGTACTTAAGATTTTAAATCAAGAAGAGGTTGATGTTACTGGGTTTAGAATTAATAAAAATGGTAAGCCTATTATTACAGAATTTAAAGGTTATAAGACAATTTTAAAAGTGTTTAAAGATCATAATTCAGTTGCTTTGTTAGATGATAAAGATATGATTGATTATATCTATGAGGTTTTAACTCGCTCAAAAGGTGTAGAGGAAAGAAAACAAAAAATCAGTGATAGATATACGCTTGATGAATCGTTATTAGAAGATATAGTCTATATGCAAAATGTGTCTGGTTATCATTCATTATCTTTAAAAGCTCTTAAAGAGTTAAATATTGAATTAATGAATACAGAAATGAATCAGATGCAGATATTGCAAAGTTCGGGTTTGTTTAATAAGAATAGAAAATCAACTAAAGGACAAAAGAACATTATAGCAGATGATGAAGCCATATTATCTCCAGTTGCTAAAAGAGCGCATCGTGAAACATTTAAAGTTATTAATAAACTAAGAAAAATTTACGGTGAATTTGATAGTATTGTTATTGAAACAACAAGAGATAAAAATACAAGTGAACAAAAGAAACGAATCAATGATATGCAAAAACGTTATGAAAACGAAAATAAATCTATTGAAAAACTATTAAAAGCAGAAAACTATGATATAGAATCTTTACATCTCAATGGTAAAACTCGTAATAAGATTCGCCTATATTTACAACAAGATGGTAAAAGTGCATATACATTACAACCTTTAGATTTAAGAAAAATTATCTTTAATCCTGAAGCTTATGAAATTGACCATATTATTCCTATATCTGTTTCATTAGATGATTCTTTAAGTAATAAGGTATTAGTTACTAGAGAAGAAAACCAATTAAAAGGACAGAATACACCAATTCAGGCATATCTCTTAGGTAAATTTAAAGATTCTGGTTGCGATTTAAATACATATAAAACTTATGTAAAGAATATGAAAAATATTAATGCTAAGAAGAGATCTTATTTATTGTGTGAAGATGATATAACAAAATTTGATGTTATTCAAAAATTTATCAATCGTAATCTTGTTGATACAAGTTATGCTTGTCGTTCTGTTATGAATACCTTACAAAATTATTTTAAAGATAATGATATATCTACTAAGGTTCATACAATCAAGGGTAGTGCAACACATGCATTTAGAACGAGAATTCAATTAGATAAAGAAAGAGATGAAGATTATTATCATCATGCTATAGATGCATTAATCGTTGCTTCTTTAAAAAAATTAAATCTAATCAATTCATATTTAATGAAAGTTAATTTTGATCAAATTTATAATGAAAAAACAGGAGAAATTTATCCTGTTAAAGATGATAATGCATACTTAGATGATAAATATATTTCATTTGTTGCTAATTTAAAAAATATTTATAGAGAATCGGTACAATACAATTTTGGTTATATTACTAGAGATCAAATGCATTTTCAACCAATTAAAATTTCTCATAAAGTAGATACTAAACCAAATAGACAGATTGCTAATGAAACAATATATAGCACACGTATTGTTGGTGATGAAGAGAAATTGATTGAAAAATATAAGGATATTTATGATCCAAAATTTGATAAATTGACTAATGATATTATTAATGGTAATACTGATAAATACATTATGGCTAATAAGGATCCACAAACTTTTAAAATAATCAGTGATATAATTCTGAATCATTTTAATGAATTTAAGGAAAGTAAAGAATATTATGTTAAAGATAGTAAGGGAAAATATGCATTAAAGAATACAAATCCGCTCGCCCTTTATAAAGATGAATTTGGTAAGATCAAAAAATATTCTAAAAAAGGAAATGGGCCAGAAATAACATCTATAAAATATTATAGTGAAAATCTAGGTAATCATTGTGATATTACGAGTAAATATACTGATGATACTAGTGATAAATTGACTGCTCATAATAAACATGTTGTATTATTACAAATTTCACCATATCGTACAGATTTCTATGTTTCATCTAAAGGTGAATATAATTTTGTGACAATAAGATACAACAATGTCTTTTATTCAAAAACAAAACAAAAGTATATTATTGATAAAGCTTGGTATGAAAATCAAAAAGAAAATAAAAAAATAGACGATACTTGGTCATTTGTTTGTTCAATGCATCATGATGAATTAGTTGGTATAGTAAAAAAGCCTGGGCAGAAATATATATATGATGAATCAACTGAACGTAGTGGTGAAACTAGATATTATGATGAACATACTATAGAAATCCTTAAATTTACAGCAACGTGTAATGATAAGACAGGAAGATTTGAAGTAAAACCAATTAATAATTATTCTCAGAAACGATTAATGCCTTATGTGTCAACTTGTATTTTAATTAAAAAATTTGCTACAGATGTGTTAGGAAATATGTATGAAGTTAAAGAAAATGTATTGAAATTAGAGTTCGATTAGGCTATAATATAAACGGTTATATTCTAGCAAAAATTTATATGACCTAACAAAACAAGGGTTTATCCCGGATTCGGCTCGAAAGAGCCTTTTCTTTTTGTATGAGTCATAGAATTATATATATTGAAAAATGTGAACATCTGAAATTGTATTTAGATAATCTTAAAGTTTTATATAATAACGATGAAATTACAATACCTATTTCAGATATTCAAATATTGGTTATAGATAATTATAAAGCAAGTTTAATTGTTCCTCTCATAAACAAATTAACTGATAATAATGTTTGTACAATTTTATGTGGAATTGATCATTTGCCTAAAAGTTATATTTTACCTATGAATGGTCATTTCTCTCAAAGTGGTAATATAGAAAAACAAATAGCTTGGGATAGTGATAATAAAAAGAGAATACATCAAAAGATTGTTAAAGCTAAAATTTTTAATCAAGTAGAAATACTTAAGAAAAATAATAAAAGTTTTGAAGTTATTAAAAAGTTGTATCAATTTATGGATGAAGTAGAATTGGATGATATTACAAATCGTGAAGGTTTAGCTGCTAAAATGTATTTTAGAGAAATGTTTGGTAGTGATTTTACAAGATTTGATGAAGATGTTATTAATGCAGGCTTGAATTATGGATATGCTATTATAAGAGCGTTAATTTCATCTATCATTGTAGCTAAAGGATATTTACCTAATTTAGGTATATTTCATCGTGGTAAACAAAATATGTTTAATTTAAGTGATGATATTATTGAAGTATTTAGGCCTATTGTTGATGATTATGTATTAAATAATATGATGGATGAAATGATATTTAAACAAAGTCATAGAGAAGGATTGATTCAATTAACAACTAAAAAGATGAAAATAGATGATAGAAAGCAAACGATGGCTAATGCTATATACGTTTATATTGAATCAATCCTAAAAGAACTTGAACTTAATGAAGAAACATTTATATTTCCTTTACCATATTGTTATGATGACATATGATTTTATGCGTCTCATATTATTTTTTGATCTGCCAATGGTAACTAAGAAGGATATTAAAATATATAATCAATTTAGAAAATATCTTATTAAAAATGGTTATATTATGATGCAATATTCTGTATATTGTAAAATTTTTCCTAATCGTGAAGCTGTTGTAAAACATGTTAATATATTAAGAAAAAGTGTGCCATCACAAGGACAAATAAGATTGATGATGGTTACAGAAAAACAATATGCTAAAATAGAGGTTATTGTTGGTGGTAAATCTAATCAGGAAGATATCGTTAATAGCGATTCATTTATAAAATTATGAAACAATTCATACTAACAAAAGGACAATATAATGTGGAATTCGCAATCGATCATAATAAATATTGTATTGGTGATAATTATTATGATAAATATAAAACAGTTCAGCTCTTTAAAGAATATTTCTTGTGTTCAAAAGAAAGTGAATATTCTAAAAACAATATAGGTAAAATTCAATTTAACATCGATAATAATCAAGCTCACAAGAAAAATACATTGATATATTTTGTAAACCATAATTATTCATTAACAGATGATTTAAAACTAACAACAAAATCTTTAATAAGTAAATACTTAGAAACACTTTTATCACATGATGATTATATCGATACAATCAATACAATTAATATTCTATTTGAAGCTTTTTCAGATGAAATTGATGATGAAATTTTAAGATGTAATTTTCAGACATTTGTTCCCAAACTGTTTTTAAAACAAATATTACCGTTATATCTCATTGATCAAGAACAAGCAAATGAATTTGATATGTCATATAATGATATTATAATTTTCCAACTTAAAATGATAAATTATATAGCACAGCATGCAAGGGTAGAAAATGTTATCTGTGTAATAGATATACCAGAACTAACAAATGAAATTAATGATTATTTAATACAAATGCATTCAAGCTATAATATCATTTTTACAAATAAATGGAATTGTTCATTAGATATTGAAGATATTTTATTGTTTGATTATAAAGTTATTGATTTATATGATGAAAATAAAATTTATAATTTAGGTTTAAGTAAGGGTATTTGTACATTAGAGGAGGTAAAAGATATGTTAAAAGAAATTATAAATGAGGAATATGTTAAAGCTAGTAAATCTATAATCAATAAATTAAAAATATAATTCTTGATATCATTTAAATACATATGGTATTATGTGTTTGAGGTTTTGTTACCATATGGATTTTTGCTAGAATAAGACTGTTTGTTTCATCATCTTCATTATCAATCTTGTTTTGTTACCATATGGATTTTTGCTAGAATAAGACC
>JAJQFG010000034.1 GCA_021201315.1 Erysipelotrichaceae bacterium | reverse complement strand
GATCAGCCGTTTCGCCATTTGTACTCATACTTTCTATCATCCTTTCTTTCCAGTTGTTTAGCCAATTCTAAATCGTTCTCCATTTTTGGTGAACGTTTTTTGATGTCATCATATAGTTTCACTTCCTTTCTAATGAATACTTTTAAGAATATTCATTGCCTATTCACGGCGTCCAAAAAAACACCGTATATTCTAAATACGATGCTTTGTTCCTGCTATGAAGATATTTAATTTTCTTAATCATCATTATAAACAATCAATCCTGGATACTTTTTAAAGACTAGTTTAAGTCTTCCAACAAATTTTTTAACTTCTCTGGTTCTATCACTAAAACTTGATACCAGAGACATTATTCTCACTAGCTTTAATTGCCTCAAGATTTATACTCTTTTTTTCCTCGTCAGATACGTAATTTCACCTTTTACATATAATGTATTTATATATCAAAAAGGAATCTTTAACGAAACCTAAAAATCAAAAAAAATTCCTAATTAAACTTTTATATTTTTATAAAAAAGGGTTCTCCTCTAATCTAAAGAGTAAGAACCCAATTATACGATGTTTCTTCATCTTATAAAAAATTTATAAATTAACTGACTGTAAATGATTTCGTAACTACATATCTTGTAATGCCATCAGAATTTGTAACAGCAAGTCTATATATATATTTTCCTTTTGCCAAAGACGTAAATTTTAACTTGCTATCTAACTTATTAACATTGTAAGACGTTGCATTAGGATTAACAGAACCACTACTCATTGTAGCGCCTGTAGTCGTGTTCGTAATAGATACCGATACATTCGTAAGCTTTTTATTAGATGATACAGTTCCTTTAATTGTAAAATCCTTTCCTTTGCTAATAGTTGTTGGATAAGTAATATTTGAACCACTAATTGTTGCATCCTTTACACTAAACGATCTAGAAAGCAGTGTTTTTGAATTTTTTGTATCGCCAGCTAGAATATAAATGGTATAGTTTCCTGCTGGTAATTTCGAAAATGTCATTTTTGAATCCATATTATACAAATAATATGTTTTAACATTACTTAATTTCGCTGTATAAGCAAATTTTGTAACATTGGTAGCACTATTATTTACCTGAACTGTAACATAAGTTAAGTTATAGTTTGACGTTACCTGTCCTGAAAGGGTAAAAGACGAACCTGTTGAAAGTGTAGATGATGGAGCTGTTAAGTTTGATACAGACAAAGTAGAAGCTGTTGAAACCGTTACTTTACAAGTGGCTGTTTTTGAACCATCATTAGTTTTGCATGTAATTGTAGCTGTTCCTGCTTTAACGCCTTTAACTAATCCTGAACTGCTAACTGTTGCAACTGAAGTATTAGAACTAGACCATGTTACAGCTGTGTTTGTTGCATTGCTAGGACTAATAGTGGCTGTTAATTGTACTGTTGCTCCTGTATCTATTGCAGCACTTGTCTTATTGAGAGATACACCTGTTACCGCAACATTTTTAACTGTTATTTTGCAAGTTGCTTTCTTAGACCCGTCATTTGTCTTACAAGTAATAGTAGCTGTCCCAGCTTTAACAGCTACAACTAAACCAGATGAATCAACTGTAGCTACTGAAGTATTTGAACTTGACCACGTTACACCTTGATTTGTAGCATTGCTTGGTTTTATTGTTGCAGCTAATGCCAACTTTGATCCTACACTTAATGTGCTATTTGTTTTATTAAGAGATACACCCGTTACTGCCACTGCTTTTTTAACTGTCACTGTACATTTAGCTGACTTGTTTGAACCATCTAATGACGAACATGTAATCGTTGCTGTACCAGCTTTAACACCAGTTACCTTACCAGAATCACTAACTGTAGCAACACTAGTATTTGAGCTTTTCCATAACACTGATTTGTTGGTAGCATTTGATGGAGAAATTGTGGCACTTAAGATTATTGAATTGCCAGCTACAACACTAGCCGTTGAACTACTTAGTGATATACTTGTTACCTTAGTTGTTCCTACAGTAATCTTGCAGGTTGCAGATTTGTTAGATGTATCAGTTGTAGTACATGTAATCGTTGTGGTTCCTGCTTTAACACCTTTAACAACACCTGAACTGCTCACTGTCGCAACGCTTGTATCTGAGCTTTTCCAGGTGACACATGTTGAAGCTGCTGAAGGTGAAACTGTTGTACTTAAGCTTACTGTTGAACCAACATTAACAGTAGCACTTGTTTTATTAAGCTTAACACTAGTTGCCAAAGTTTGATGATGATAACCATATAGATTATTAGTGCAATAACTATTTGTGTCAGATTTATAAAGCTTTCCATTTTTAATAGAATATCTTGTCGTAGAAATAGTTACTTGTTTTCTGCCATTTGTTTTTACAGCATAATTTCCTTCAGCAGTCTTTAAAGTGTTTCCACTTCTAGATAATACAACTATATAATGGTTGTTATAATGGATAACATCACCAGCCTGAATTTTACTGACATCAGTAAAATAAGTCGCACTTGCTTTGTAACTGCTATGACCAAAAACCTCTTTTACAAAATCGCATACATAAGCACAACATCCATATGATTTCCATGAAGAACTTTTAGGTGTTTGACTACCAGTCCAAGTTATACCATCTTTCCATTTGCTATTGCTAATAAATGAACTAACTTTACTGTTATAATTAATACTGGTAGCAGCTGAAACATCAACAGACGAAAACGTAAACGTTAAAGTTAGTATCATCGACATGATAATCAATACTTTTACAAATTTTTTCATTTATTTCACTGCCCCTTTTTCAATTTTACAATTTCATTAAACCCCCCCCCGACGCCAAAAAATCAAGATATTTAGCTACATTTTCACACATTTTATAAAAATATATATTTTAATATTAAAAGAATATCTAAAAAATATTCTTCCATTACACACTTTAACTTAATGACTTCTTGAACGATTAATCAAAAATAAACAACCTCGGGCAAAGTTCATAAATGTACGATAAACTTTTACGAAGTATTGTTTGATACAGTGCTTATTTATTCAAAACACCTGCCTTTATCAATGCAACACTGGCTACCATCTCAATACCCTGCATAGACATACGCATCATCTTATCAGCTGTTTCGCCATTTGTACTCATATTTTCTATCATCCTTTCTTTCAAGTTGTTTAGCGAGTTCTAAATCATTTTTCATTTTTGGTGAACGTTCTTTAATATGATCATACATTTTCACTTCCTTTCGAAGTTTCTTGAGTTCATCAGTTAACGAAGCTACATCAGCTTGTAACATTTCCTTTGTCTCAAGGTTTTTGCATCTTCTGATTTTGTTGTAACAGCATCTTCTCTTCTTGGTAAGACTGTCTATTTTTTTATTAAGTTCATTTTTCTTTGATTCAAGTTCTTCAATATTGTTAATGTTATTCTTTGATAACAGTATTGCCTCGCTTGATATCTGATCCATATATCTCAGCTCCTCCTTAAAAATAAAGGACACCTTCTTGTTATTAGGTGCCCTTTGGGGAAGAATCCCCATGCGATACATATAGTGAAAATACAGTGCTTTGAGTCCTGTAAGTTTTTTTGCCTTCTTAATATCACCATGATAATGATATTTGACTGGTCGCTGTTTTGGTGTCTGTTTTCTTAATGGCTTCTTTGTGAAGATTCTATATTTGATATTTTCCTCACTATATTTTTCATCCTTGGTGAGATTATGAAGTCGATAGAAGTTTTCACCACCTGGTGGCTTGACTGCAATATGCTTGACATTAGTCTTGACTTCATAACCCATGCTTTCCATATTATTGATAAACATTGTAAAAGACATGCTATTAGCTATAGCTCTTTCAACATCATCTATGATAAGTGTTCTTCTTGTTGGAATACGTTGCTGCTCATCATACCATTCCTTATAGTGCTTACCCCTCTTGGGATTCTTAACAACACTTAACGAATACTCTTTACAAAGCTCATCCGATAATCTTCTGAATCTGTCATAGTCAATATGCTTGTTTAAGAATCTCTTATGTGTTGTCCATGAAACAGAGTTCACTACAAAGTGATTATGAAAATGTTTCCTATCAAGATGTGTTGTAACAAGTACCTCAAAATCATTTCCCCACATTCGTTTAGCTAATTCAATGCCAATCTTATGTGCTGTCTCTGGAGTCACCTCTCCAGGTCTAAACGACTGGTAACAGTGATAGGCTAATACTCCATCTTCCTTAAGAGCTACTTTCTTGGTGCTTATCATCTGTTCCAGTACAGTTGATGGTTCACAGTTAATGCCACTCACATAAAACTGCTTCTCGGTTTTCAAGTCATTCACTGTATACTTGATGACATTATCCAGTCCCTTAAACTCATAGCTGCCAAAATCATCATTGACTGTCTTATCTGGATTGGAAACATAATCGAGTACTCGTTTAAGACTATCATTGACTGCCCATATCTTTGTTGTTGCCATTGTTTATCTCCTCCAGTTTTGTTGGCTGATTAATAAGCGTTACTATTTCCAGTATCTGATTCTGTAATTTTTCAAAATCATTCGAGTATTTCATTGTATCAATTGAACCTGTCTTGTAGGCAATCACTGCAAGCTGATTGATATTATTTTCAATAAGCCTTAATTGTTTTATAGTTTCTACCATATCATCAGAAGGAAGAGCTGGAGGTACTGACATCCTCATCAGTGATCTCACATACTCCTCTCTTGATAGACCTGTCAATGCAACACGCTCATTGATTTCATCGAATTCCTTTTGGGTGAGTCTTACAAGCATTGCCTTATTTCTGTTTTTACTCTTCTTCATGATTCACCTGCATAAGACACATAAGTACAATACCAACAAAAACACCTAATACAAATATCGTTAATTTCATCATTATTTCCATATACATTTCTCCTCATAATTGATTGGGGTCTTAGGGGTTATCCCCTGAAAACCTGACTTTTGATATCAAAAGTCCTTGCTTGCTACTATTTCGGACACGTAGTTATCCTAGTAGTCATGATTTTTATACCATCCCAGAATACTATCTCTCATACTCGTAGCTTCTAGGAATTTCAATAGCATCAAAATCAATATCAGTAATATAGTCTCCATCAAGAACTATTTCCTCATTATCATATGCATCTTCAATTAATTTAACTGCTTCTTCTTCATTTCTAGCCTCTATTATGATTTGGCGTTGAAGAGTTTCAGTAATCTCAACTATATATTTCTTTTTCATTTATTTATCATTTCCTTTCATTTTTAAATCGTCAAATTAAATTATCAATAATGTGCATAATCAAATTATTTAAACCATCTTATTCAAATTATTTGATCTTATTTTTAAAAAGTCATTTTATTTGATTCAAAAACATCACTTTATTTTATTCAATTAACAAAAAAATGCAGATTAAATTATCAGCTGCATGTCTTAATCAAATTATTTTAGTGAACTTATTCATTTTATTTTATATAGAATCGTCAAAATATTTAAATCAATTCTTATCATTTAAGCTACTTATATTGTTAAAAATATAATTACGATTTTTATTAAAACAATTATTACGTTTTTTCAAATATTGATTACTGTTTTTCTTTAAAATATAATTCCTTATTCTTCATCTTTTACGTTTATCTTTTCAAAAAACATATCAGTGCTTTCACTAAGTTTTTCATACTGAACTTTTAAATTGTTGAGTTCCTTTAAACGAGAATTAATAACTACCAGTTCCTTGTCTAGCTGATTTCTTCTATCGGTCTTCTGGACTTTTTGTTTTTCCAGTTTTTCAATTTCCTTTGTTATTTTCTTTATCAATCTTAATCACTTCCATTTCATTAGATTAATAACAGCATAATAAAAAGCACCATATTAAATGATGCCTTTGTCTATCATAATATAAATTTTTTCAATTAGTCTTTCACAAATTTTTCAATCTTGGCAATATGTTTTTTCTCGCCTTTATTGTAGCTAATACCTACCAGTAACAAATTGCCATGATAATGTTCTAGGTTTTGTGTGTATTTTCTTTCCTTTATTTGATTAATAGCTGTTTCTACATCCTGATCATATTTAAGTTCAATAATCATTGCTGGATATTGAGGTTTATAAGGAATAAAAGCAATATCACAGAAACCTTTGCCAGAAGGCAGTTCTCTAAAAGGCATATAATAATTTTTTGCTGTAAAATATGCCATCATAATGGTTGTATATAATGAATTCTCATCATTATATTTTAAGTTTGAATTGATAAATGAATCATGAACTTCTTCCAACCCTTCAGCTACTTTTTCTTCATTCATTTCCCAAGTGTTTTCAAGAAGTTCTTTAGAATTTTTAATAGCTTTGATTGTTTCTTCCCAGTCAGAATCTTCAATTGCATTGATAAAAGAATCTGTAACTTCCTTATTTGGTATATAAACATTTTTAGTTGATTTATTATAACCTAAATATCCTAAATGAACTAGTAATGTTAAAACATCATCCTTTGTTTTAAACGTTGTAACATCATTTTTGAATTTAGAAGCATTGATTTCTATCTTATTTCCTGCCAAAAGACTAATAATAGATTCTTTGAGTCCATCATAATTCATTACCATGTAATCTTTAAGACTTTCAAATGTTCCTGTTTCAGTCCAGTAGTTTTCATACTGTCGATCTGTGATAGAATTAATAATTGAACGTGGATTATAAAGAGAAATGTTGTTATCAATATAGTAACCATCATACCATGATTTCATCTCGTTAAAATCCATATTGTACTTTGAACAAAGTCCTTTAACTTCGTCTTCTGTAAATCCCATAAATTTTTCTAAAGGTGTAGGATTAATCATTGTTACTTCCTTAAACATATTTAAGGCACTTTCATTTCCGTATTTTTTTATAGGAAGTATACCTGTCATATAAGTCAAATAAACATATTCCTTTTCCTTTAGAAGTCGATTCATAAATATAAGAAATTCATCTTTATCTTCTTTTGTTGCATCCTTATTTCTTAACACACAGTCCCATTCATCAATAATGAATATAAACTGTTCTCCTGTTTCTGTATAAATGTCATCTAAACAATTAGGTAAATCATTGTTATCCAAATAATCAATATCTTTATATACTCTAAACAAATCTCTTAATACAGATTTGAATAAAAACTGAAGCATTTCCTTAACGTTTTTATTTTTATCATAGAAAGATTGCATATCAATAAAGATAACATTATGTTTATTGATATGTTCATGATACATATCAGTTTGTGCTATTTTTAAGTCATCAAATAACGAAGATGAATCACATCCTTTGGAAAAATAAGCAACTAGCATTTTTGCATCTGTACTCTTACCAAATCTTCTTGGTCTTGATACACAAATAAACTCATTGGTTTCCATTGCATATTGATATACATCTTTAATCAATAAAGATTTATCTACGTATATTTTTTTTGATTTTGCACTCTTAAATCTAGCATTGCCTGGATTTAAAAATTTTCCCATTTTTATCATCTCCTTTGACTTGATTATATCATAAATCATTCGTTTCTTATAGTATGACTTTTATTTGTTTTCGACAATTTCATTTAAATTGATTAATCAGCATTTCATTCATATCCTTATATTTCTTTGGAGATAAGTCAAAGATCTGATAACGATTATCTAATAATGATTCAATAGTTGCTGAAGTTTCCTTGCCTGCTTTATCATTATCAAGATGAAGAAATATTGTATTTATATTTCTGTTTCCCTTCAAAAAATGATTCAACGCTGAAGGCACTTTACTATAATTATTATTTCTGTTATTCATTGCAGCACCACTTAGCGAAAGATAATTTTCACATTTCCAGTCATTACTTTTTTGCTTTTCCATTGTCTGAAATGACATCAGGTCAATAGGACTTTCAAACACATGAAGTGTATTGTTTAGATTATTTTTTAATCTGAATGACCACTGTTTCTTGCTGCCATACAAATCCATTTTCCAATCATCTTTTGTTGAACGTTTTGAAGCAAACTTATGATTTCCATTATCATCATAACCAACAAATATACATGAATGGTCATAATCAGCTTCATAAAGCATGTTGTTATAAATGTAAAAATCTATAATATCCTTATCAATACATCTTCTTTCGTTAAGATATTTTACAACAAGGTCATTGTTAGAATATCTAAAAGGAAGATTCAGCTCCTTAGGTTTAGCCTGTACATCCATTGTTACAATTTCTGGTTTTTTATTTTCAACACATTTCTTAATTATATAAGCAGCATCATAAAATTCATAGTCCCATACTTTCATTAAATAATCCAACGCACTTTTAGCACCAACACCTTTCGCCCACCAGAACCATAAACCATTAGAAATATGAAGACCGCCATGTGACATTGTTGTATAAACACCTTTTGAGTATTTCACAAGCTCATTTGGCTCATAGTTGTATAGATAGGTATAAAGATCTATCTTTTTTAATTCTGCCACCTCTTCAGGAGGTATATAAGTTCTTTTCATTTTTTATAATTTTTTCTCCTTGTTTTTATCAAACCAATAGAAAAAAGAACAGTTTTTATTAACCGTTCCTTGTAAATTTCTTCTATTGATATTCATTCTTCAGACTATTTTATTCTATTAATAATCGAAAGCATATCACTGATTCCTCTATAATATGCTTCCTTCATTAATAGCTTCTTCTCCTGTTCCTTCATTCTTTGGTATTCATTCAAATATTTAATATCATTTTCTTCAATTGTACATGCGTCCCACATATCAACCTTTTCCATCTTGGGATATCTTTCTAAGAACATGACCATATTCTCCTTGAACTCACTGTATTCCTTATTCATCTCTGCATGATTTGCAATATCTTCATACATTTCATCGTCAAAGAACGAATCAATAATATTTATTATGTTTTCAAAATTTATTTCTTTCATTATGTTTTTCCTTTCATTTTATATTTTTCAATAGCTTTTATTTATAATTTCAAAGATAAAAAAAGTGAACTTAATCGTTCACCTGTATTTAAATACTGGATATGGTTGAATTTTAAACATTTCTTTTCTTAAATTGTTCATATCCTCCTGATAATTATCATCCATTGCAATTTCCATTGATGATAACCCTAACATTCTCATCAATGTATTAACACCAATATCATTTTTTATGCAATTATTCTTAAATGTA
This sequence comes from Erysipelotrichaceae bacterium, assembly GCA_021201315.1. Lineage (GTDB taxonomy): Bacteria > Bacillota_I > Bacilli_A > Erysipelotrichales > Coprobacillaceae > JAJQDJ01. The sequence goes on along the minus strand of JAJQFG010000034.1, from coordinate 1,442 downwards.
TTTCTCAGTATAGAATAGCTTATTTCTATACCTAATTGTTCACTTAGCTGCTTGATTTTATATTGATATGTTCTCTTGGCTGGAACGCTTTTTGATTTTGACAGCAGATAGAACTCTAAATCACTATTTTCGATATAACTCTTTAAATAATCTACCATAAAAAGCTGTAAAATAACTCGCCTTTTTTCAGGAAACTGTAAATCAACAGTTAAAGTAACATTTTTTGTATTGTCATCACGATAACTAACATGTCTTTCATATTTTTTTGATATTTCAACATATCCATCATCTAAACAAACATCTTTTATTTGTAGAGCCATAATTTCCGGCCCTCTTAAACCTGCATAAAGACTTAACAGTATTGATACACTTAATGCATTGATATTAAGCAGACAATACTGAAACAATAGGCTTTCCTGTTCTTCACTAAGAACTTCTAATGGTTTTTTTTCTATATCCAGATCGAGTTGTATTTTATTGAAATCAATTTCCTGATATCCATATTCATTATGTGCATATTCACATACTGAATTCAAAACAACCTTTATTACTTTAATAGAATATCCTGATAACGTACTTTCATTATACTGATTCATTAGATATTCAGTTATAATTTCTTCATTTAATTGATATAAAGGATTTTCTTCAAAAAACGGCAGAAGATACTTGTTAATAATGTTTTCATAACGCTCTTGAGTTAATGGTTTGATATCCTTAGATTTTATATTTAACCATTCTTGACATATTTCATTTTCGGGTATCATCTATTTTCACTCCTTTGATTGATACCACTGTCAAAAAGTATACTTTTTGACAGTGCCTATCAATATTAGGAATTCTAACATTTAACACTATAAAACTCAAGATTTTTAGGCGATTTAACAATATAATAAGGTTTTTTCACAAAAAATAATTACTTTTTGCAAGATTTTTTCTTAGTGTCAAAAAGTATACTTTTTGACAGTGCCTTTTGCTTTATTTCTAAATAAATAGCAACAATATTTATGTTTTACCAAAATTAAAAAGTTTTTTGTTTCAATACTATCTGCATTCAACTTTGCTTTTTGAAACAGTTTCTTTCACTTCATCATCAAAATCCAATGCTTCTTCATCATCTTTTCCAATATCCAGTTCTTTATTCAATCTGGATAAACGTTTTGATAATTCATTAAGCTCATCTTCCTTTGCAAATGGTTTTTGAACCTCATCCTTTGCGTTTTCAAACTGCTTTACTGTATCACTTAATATATTTTCTTCAATTATTAATTTAGAATGAATACCTTCCAATGCATTATCTATACGAGTTATATTACCAAATGCATCAGTTCCCAAGTCAATCTTGTATCCCAATTCATGCTTAAGATTTAAGGTATGATAACCATGAAACGAATCATAGCTTAGCATCATCTTAAAGCCTCTGTATTCACCAATGAATCGTTCTT
>JAJQFG010000040.1 GCA_021201315.1 Erysipelotrichaceae bacterium | reverse complement strand
AAAATTTATGAAATGGCTAAATATATAAACTTATAGTTTATAAAAAATAAAAAAATTTAACTTGACTTGAGGAGGTAGAAACATGATTTTTAATTTATTTGGCAATTCAAATAATCCTGTTGTAATAATGCTTGCAGGCTCATTTTGCCCTGCAGAGAGTATGGAGCTTGTTTATAAAGAACTGGAGAAAGATTACTATGTGATTGCGCCTACTTATAATGGTTGTCATGAAAATAGTAGGGCATTTACTTCTAGACAAGGTGAAGCAGCAGAGATTTGTACATATATTAAGGAAAGAAAAATCGAAACGGTAAAATTGATATATGGACAGTCTATGGGCTGTGAAGTAGGTCTTGAACTTGCATATCAACTCGTTGAAAATGGAATTATAGTTGAAAATGGATTTTTCGATGGAGCACCATGTACAAGTCTTTCAAAGCCAATGAGAAGAATCATGCTGATTATTTTTAGAAATTGCCTCAATGCGTTTCGTGGAAAAACTCTTGATGAAACCATGAATATAGGATTGGTAAAAATGATGTCCAATAAAGACCCAGAAGCATTAAAACCAATGATTGAACCTATTCTTATAACTGTACCTTATCTGACAGATGAATCTGTGAAAAATCAAGTAGAGTGTTGTTATACATTTGATTTTCCTCAATTTGCAAGTAGTGTAGAAAAGAATTTTCATTTCTTTTATGGAGGTTCGGAGAAGGCATATAGATTGTGTTATAAAGGTACTAGAAAATCCTATCCCAATGCAGATTATATTATAAAAAAAGGATATGGTCATTGTACATATATGGTGAAGAATAAAGAGAAATATATAAAGATATTATATGAAACCATGATGCATGGCTCAAAAGCATAAAGAAAGTAATTAAAGGTATAAAATGATTCAAATTTAGCTTGTCGAGTGGCGTAAGAATATACAGCAATCTGTCATCCCCATACTCGCTCAAACCAATTTCATTTCTGTATTCATTCATTTCGTTGATAACCTTAGGGAGAAAGTAATCCTTGAAAACACATAGCTTATTCTGACTGCTAAAGAAGAAATATGCCTTTTTCATAAGCTGATATCTCTTGGAACGATCCAACTTATGCAATAACTGAATAGAACGTCTTACAAGAACATTGTGACATCTGTTGACACAGTTAAAACGTTTTTCAAGATTAAATTTTATTTCAGAATTAACTTTTAGCTTTAATCTTAAAGTATGGACTGCCATTGAAATACACCAAGTATTTTATATTAATTTAAATAAAGATTTGGGAATTTCGTATTTAATATTAAAAAATATGCCAATTCATTCTGCTACTAAAGTAGCAGGCTTTTTTGGCACTTCTTTAAGTAAAGTGGCAACATTAGAAGGTGAGAATGGTATTATAAATCAAGATTATTTTTTTAATACTAGATGTTATGTTGATGTTATGATAGAGGATGATAGTTTATCACAAGAAGAATTTAAAGAAGAAATGAACTCTTTAAATAATCAATTGAAATGGAACTTGGTAAAATAAATATACAATATCTCTTTTTAATTATCAAAGCATATAATACAAATAAATCATTGATTTTATACCATTTTAAGATATAATTCCATTTCGAGGGGGATTATTTATGAATCTAACACAAGTTATTAATCAGATGCTTATATTATTGTTAATTCTTATACTTGGTTATATAAGTTATAAAATGGGGATTATAGATGATGAAATGCAGGGAAAGTTGACGAATCTCATATTATCTGTTACGACACCTTGTTTGATTTTAGGATCTGTTTCATCAGAATCTACCTATTCTAAGAGTACAATCTTTTATGTATTAGGAATTGCTGTTGTTTTATATTGTATTTTGCCAGTTATGGCCTGGATTCTCAATAAAATCCTTAGAGTAAGAAAAGAAGATGCGGGGCTATATATGTTTATGACAGTGTTTTCTAATATAGGTTTTATGGGTTATCCTGTTATTAGAACAATCTTTGGTGATGAAGCAGTATTTTTATGTTCGTTATTCAATATGGTCTTTAATATTTTTGTTTATTCTTTAGGTATCTATTTGATTACTTTAGGTAAAAAAGAAACAGTAAAATTTAATCCAAAACAAATGATATCACCTGCTATGATTTCTTCATTGATTGCTTTAGTATTATTCTTAACCGAAAACCAACTACCAGGAGTCTTGCTAGATACATGTCAAAGTGTAGGGAATGTGACAACCCCATTAGCTATGATGCTCATTGGTGCATCATTAGCCTCAATGCCCATTAAAGAGATATTCAATGAATATCGTTTGTATCCATATATGGTTGTTAAACAAATTATTATTCCAATGATTTGTTTTTATATATTACAACTATTTATCAAAGATTCTCTTATTTTAGGTATTACGGTTGTTGTATTAGCGATGCCAGTAGGAACAAGTGCTATCATGTTTACGAATCAATATGGTGGTGATACTAAATTAGCTGCTAAAGGTATTTTTATTACAACCATAGCTTCTTTTATAACAATTCCAATATTATGTACATTATTCTAAAAAAGTCTTACAAAAAGACTTTTTTTCAAATATTGAATCGGATATTGACAGATAATAAAAAGTATACTAAAATGATAAAAAATTATTGAAACAATAATTTTTTTAGAATAGGGGGATGATGAGATGGACGAATTAATTAATCAAGAAGAAAGTATTAATGAGTTACTTGCTCGTTATGGGGTTAAATTTGGCGTATACAAAAACAATACTTTCCATGAACAGCTTTTTCCCTTTGATACCCTTCCTAGAATAATACCAAGTCATGAATTTGATTATTTGGAAAAAGGATTGATACAAAGGGTTAATGCTTTAAATTTATTTTTAAAAGATATATATACGAATTATCAAATCGTTAAAGATGGTGTTATACCTGAAGATTTTATTTTTAGTTCTACAGGTTATTTATCACCTTGTATTGGTATGGTACCTCCAAAAGGTATTTATTCTCATATATCAGGTATTGATTTAGTACAAGCGAAAGATGGTACTTGGTATGTATTAGAAGATAATTTACGTATTCCTTCAGGAGCATCTTATCCAATGATTGCGAGAGATTTGATGCGTAGAGCAGCTCCGAATATCTTTAGAACATATAATGTTAGAGATAATCGTGATTATGCAAAGATGTTAGAAGAGACTATGGATTATGTGAATATGGGTGGTATTAATGTTATATTGACACCAGGGCGTTATAATTCAGCTTATTTTGAACATTCTTATTTGGCTGAAAAATCACATGCAACATTAGCTACTCCACAGGAGTTGTTTGTGGAAAATGCTACATTATTTTATAAGAATCATTTAGGTTATAAGGTTAAAGTAGGATCGTTATATCGTCGTATTTCTGATGATTATTTAGATCCATTAGCTTTTAAACCTGAATCTTTAATTGGTGTACCACAATCGATGAGTGCTTATAGAGAGGGCAATGTGGCTTTGATTAATGCTCCTGGTAATGGTATAGCAGATGATAAAGGTATTTATTATTTTGTACCAAAAATGATTCAATATTATTTACATGAAGAACCAATATTACACAATGCACCAACTTATTTACCTTTCTATGAAGAAGATAGAAAATATGTATTAGATAATCTTGAAAAATTGGTGGTCAAAGATGTATCTGAAGCAGGTGGTTATGGTGTTGTATTTGGTAGTGATATGGATGAAGAAACACTTCAGAAGTGGAGAGATATTATTTCTAGAGAACCTAGACGTTTTATTGCTCAAGAAGTGATTGATTTTATTGATTTACCAATTCACGAAAATGATAAAGAAGTTTATCGTAAAGCGGATTTAAGAGCTTTTGTATTAAGTGGTGAAAAGACCAGAGTTTGGGCTAGTGGCTTAACGAGATTTTCTCGTAATCCAGATTCATTTGTGGTTAATTCATCACAGGGAGGAGGATTTAAGGATACATGGGTATTATCACAATAGAAAAAGCTAATCATTTGTATTGGTTAGGACGTTATAGTGAACGTGTGTTTTCAACAATTGAATTCTTTATGGATTATTATGATATGATGATTGATCAAGATGAAAATGCTTATCATTCATTTTGTAGTAGACTAGAAATCATTGATAATTATAAAGATTCTGATGACTTTTGTGAAAGATATGTATTTGATAAGCAAAACTTTGATTCTATTATTTCTAATTTAAGTAGAGCTTATGATAATGCAGTGGTTTTAAGAGAAGAAATCAGCAGTGATACATTATGTTATATTGAATTACCTTTAAAGGTATTAGAAACAAGGGATAAAGAAGCAATAGCTTTAAAATTACAAAGGGTAAAGGATCACTTATATTCATTTTGGGGAAGTATAGATGATAACGTGGATAGTGAAGCTTGTAGAAATATTATGAAATGTGGCAAATATGCAGAAAGATTAGATTTATATTATCGTTTTGGTGATCAAAAAGAGGATATAGCTAAACAAACTGCAAAACTTGAAAATCGTGTGCAAAAATTACAATCAGAGTATAATCTTGAAGGTTTAACAACGATTCATTTATCACAAGATAGTGCACAACGATGGGATTGCTTAGACAATATCGATCAATTAACAAAACTATTTGAGGTTGAATAGTGAAACGTCTGGTATACCAATATCAAATGGATCTCAAATTTAGTGATTTTGTCAAGGAACAGCAATTTCAATTACGCTGCATACCTCAAGATAATTACTATCAAAAAGTTATAGAAACCCACTATTATGTATATCCTTTAGATTCTATTAATAGATTTACTGATGGCTTTGGTAATCTTGTTTTATCAGGTAATGCCATTATGAGACATCGTGATTTTAGTTTTCAAGTTAAAGGAGTTGTTGAAGTCGATTACTCTTCACCAAAGCCTGATTTTTGTCATCCACTCTATAAATATGAAACACCTCTTACAAGAGTCGATTCACTAAAACATCCTGAGGAAATCTATGGATTATCTTTTGATGAACAAATGATGAAAATCATGCAAATGATCAATGATCATATGACCTATGCACAAGGAACAACCACAATACAAACATCTGCTCAAGATGCTTTAAATCAAGGTACTGGCGTATGCCAGGATTATGCACATATTATGGTTGGCTTATGTCGAAAATTAGGTTATCCTGCTAGATATATAGCAGGTATGTTGTATGGTGAAGGCGAAACCCATGCCTGGGTAGAAGTATACAATAAAGATACATGGTATAGTTATGATCCAACGCATAATCGTAAAGTTGATGATAATTATATTGTTTTAGCTCATGGTAGAGATTATACGGATTGTATTATTGATAAAGGCATGTTTATAGGAAACTGTAAACAAATACAAACAGTTAAAGTTAGTGTTACAGAGGATACAGGAAGATAAAATCTTCCTGTTTTTGTATAAGATAAAATATAATGGATATACTTCATTTAGAGGTGAAACCATGAAGAAGATTATGTTTATACTATTATGTGGAATGTTATGTATGAGTGTGAGTGCTGAAAGTAGTATACCTCAATATCAAATCATTGCAAATTCTAATAGTAGTGATGATATTAAAGAAATGTATACGATTAAGAATCAATTATTAGAAGATTATAAGTTATGGAGTGAAGGTGTTGATAATGTTGATCAAGTATTAGCTGATCATACCAATGAATATAATGCAACTTATAATCAAGGAATATATACAATTATATTAGGTAATGGTGAAGGAAAGAGTTTAACAGGTGAATTAAAAGTGAATTATTGTTCATCAACAACTGATATAAAAAAGAAATCATTGTTGTTTGAATGGTTAGGAATATGAAAATGACATGTGTAAGCACATGTCATTTTTGCATGGCTATTTATCTAAGAACATTTTTAGAATTAAATAGTCTCTTATAAATAAAGCAGATTTAGAAAGAAAAGTTGTATTATAATCATAATACTGGTTTGCTAAATTATAAAATATATCATTGGATAATCTTTCAATGAATCTGATTTTTCTTTTATCATCAAAATCAAGCTTGTAAGGATCACTTAAATTAATTAATGTAGGTTTTCTTAAAGTAATAACTGTCGATGAACCATCAAAAATATAAGTTAAATGTTTGGTTGGTCGATATGTTTGTCCCTTTAACAGATGATATGATACAGCACCACTTTCTTGATCTAATAAACATATATAAGGATGCTCACCTATATCTTCACTACCATCATGAAATGTCATTTTGATAAAACATGCATCTTTATATCTCATAATGTACCTCTCTATTATCAAATGAAACAAAAATTAAATCTTCATTTTTAAAATTATCAGGATTTGTTACAGTATTATATATTTGATGGTATTTTTGTTCAAATAAATCAGCATCAATGTTATTGTAGATGATAGTTTTGTCATTGATAATACATACACTTTCATTTTTTGGATCATATTTATAAAAATAATTTAGATTATAGGCAATTGTTTGAAATTCTTCTTCAAGCTGTTCATTAGGAATAACAGTATGTTTAATAGGATTACCTAAAGTATCAGTATGATAGTTGTTTTTCCAGGAATCTAATTGGTGAGAGCATCTTGAAAGTGCATTTGCTGAATAAATACCAAAAATATCGTTAATTTCTTGTAGAAATTCATTAACTTCAGGATATAAATCAAATTTGTCCATTTCACTACTTCTGTCATCATTTGAAATTTGTGCATATGCTGTATTTGATACAGGTCCATCTCTCCATGCTTCGAATTCTTCATTAACTAAATCTTTTCCCTGACAAGCTTTATAGTAAGTAATAGCGAAAAAAGTAAGTTTTATAAGTTTTAATTTGTAATCATGTTTATTATTCTTATCTAAGAATTCATTATTATCCTCGAACCATGTCCAAATGTCTTTAATTTCAAATACACTATTTTCCATATATATCACCTCATATACATTATAGCAAATTTTTATATTGATTTAAATATAGATTTGGGAATTTCGAATCTAATTAAAAATATTTTAATTAATAATGACTTTTTATAATAAAAGTGATAGGATAATAGCCGTTGGGAGGAAGTTATGAAACAAGCAAGTTATAGTTTTATATGTGAAAGTACACAAGATATTATTTATCCTATTTACGAAGATAGGAATATTTGTCCTAAGGTTATTGAAACATTGGGTTATGATATTAATTTGATTGTTGATAAGAAATTGAATCAAATAACAACTATTTATACTTTAGGTAAATATTCATTTGAAAAGATTATTTTTATTGGTTTAGGAAAATCAACAGATATAACAACAGCTAAAATGAGAAAAGCTTTTATAAATGTATCTAAATCAATCAAACAGCCTGCAAGTTTTGATGCTAAAAGCGCTACTACAGATATGATTGATATTCACAAAGTGACACAACTATTTATCGAAAGCTATATTTATGCAAGCTATAAAGAACATGTCATTGGTCATGATACGAAAGAAATCATTGATGTTAATGTTATAGCTAATGAAAATGTACAAGCTGATATTGAAATAGGGGAAGCTTATGGTAATGGTATCAATTATGAAAGAACATTGGCTGATACACCTGCTAATTTAATGACACCAAAAGATATTGTGAAAGCGGCGATTCAACTTTCAAAGGAATGTGATTTAGAGTTAACGATTTTAGATAATCAAAAGTTACAGGAAATGGGTGCTGGAGGTATTTTAGCGGTTAATCAAGGTAGTGATTTACCTGCTTATATGTTGTCTATAAAATATAATCATGGAAATGATCAACCATATAAGGCAGTTGTAGGTAAAGGTATTACTTTTGATTCTGGTGGTTATAATATTAAAGGTAATAGTTATGGTATGAAGTATGATATGTGTGGTGCGGCATCAGTACTTGCTGTTATGAAGATATTATCTTCTATAAAAGCTAATGTTAATGTTTATGGTATTATTGCTACTACAGAAAATCTTATTAACGGTAGTGCTTATAAACCACAAGATGTGATTACAACTTTAGCTAATAAAACAGTAGAAATTTATTCAACAGATGCTGAAGGTAGAATGATTTTATGTGATGCTTTAACTTATGCACAACAATTAGGTGCTCATCAAATTATTGATATGGCTACTTTAACAGGTGCCTGTGTAGTTGCTTTGGCTGATGTTTATACAGGTGTTTTTGCAAATGATGATGATTACTATCATCAATTTGATGAAAGTTTAAAAGAAAGCGATGAGAAAGGATGGCGTATGCCATTAGATGATGCCTATTTAGATAAGATAAAATCTCATAGTGCAGATTTTAAGAATTCTATTGGCAGAGTTGGCGGTGCAAGCATCGCCGCAAGTTTTTTACAACAATTTATTGAAGAAGATACAAAATGGATTCATTTAGATATCGCTGGTACTGCAGATAATGATCAAGGTGCTACTGGTGTTATGATTAGAAGTATTGTTAATATGCTTAAAGATTAATCTTTAAGCTTTTTTATTTACAAAGTCTGAAAATTGTTATCATGTATAAAAATGTATGTTAAAATAAATGTAATCGTTTACGAGAGGAGTTGGATTATGAATCAGTCAAATAATTTAAGTGCCAAATATATGGCTTCACAAGTATGTTTCTTTGGTGCTTTTGCAGCCATGATGGGGTATGCTTCCGTATTTTTATTAAATAAAGGATTTAATAATTCTACGATCGGTATTTTATTATCATTAATTAGTGTTATATCGGTTTTCTTACAACCTGCGATTGCTACTTTTGCAGATCAGCATAAAGAAATCGAGATTAGAAGGATTATTACTTCAATATTAATTATTGCGATTATTGGTTCAGCATTATTAATTGTTGCACCAGCTAATCAAGTACTTATCTTTGCATTAGTGACTATTACTTTTACTTTAGTCACTTCAATATCACCGTTAATGAATACCTTAGCATTTGTTTTTGAAAAATATGGTATTAAGATTAATTATGGTTTAGCTAGAGGTTTAGGTTCTGTGTCATATGCGATTGTAGCTCTTGTTTTAGGTTATGTTGTAGAGTGGTTTAATGCTGATATTTTACCTATTTTCTACGTCGTTTTTACAGCTTTATTATTTATTATTGTGAATGGATTTGTTGTTCCTAAAGATGCTCAAGTTGTTGAAGAAGAGAAACAGGAAGAAACTGAACAAGATTCTTTAAGCTTGCTTCAATTTGCAATTAAGTATAAAAAGTTTGTAGCTTTCTTATTAGGTTTCGTTTGTGTTTATTTTGCTCATACAATTATTAATAATTATTTTATTCAAATTATTACACCTATTGGTGGTACAGAAAGTGATATGGGTATTGCGGTTTTCTTAGCAGCTATGTTAGAGCTTCCTACAATGGCTTTTTATAATAATATGAGTAAAAAGATTAATGGTGGTACATTAATCAAAATATCTATTGTATTATTTCTTGTAAAACATGTACTTACATATGTCGCTACCAGTATGGTTATGATTTATATTGCTCAAGTATTTCAAATGGGTGCTTATGCTTTATTTGTTCCTGCATCTGTGGATTATGTTAATGATAAGATTGCGAAGCAAGATATTGTTAAGGGTCAATCTTTCTTAACTACTTCTAATACTTTAGCTGGTATTTTTGCCAATCTTGTTGGTGGTGTTTTATTGGATGCGATTGGTGTTAGTCAAGTATTATTAATTGGTGTTATATTAACGGTAATTGGTGCAGTGATTGTCATACTAACAACGGAACAAATGACAACAACGAATGCATAAAAAAATTCAGGGTAACCTGAATTTTTATTTTACATATTTGTTAATAAAATTTGTAACTGTTTTTTGATAAAGTTCTGGATTTGTTTTGTAACTTTCAGCATGTCCAGCACCTTCTACAATCAACATATCCTTTTCGGCATGACATGCATTATATAATGAATAAGCCATATAGGTTGGCACAAAATCATCCTGATCACCATGAATGAATAATGTAGGTGTTTTAGATTTCTTGACTTGTTCTACAGCAGATGCTTCTTTAATGTTATAACCCACACGTTTCTTACTTAAAGGCACGGCAGTCTTCAACAAGAAATTAGGCATTTTAGTTTCTTCAATACCATGTTCCAATTCATCATAAACACTCGTGAAACCACAATCAGAAATAATACATTTTACATCATCTATTAATTCTTCACCACTAGCCATCAATACTGTAGCACTACCCATAGATATACCAAATAAAACAATTTGAAGATCTTCATTATTAAAATAATACTTCATCTTAGTAATCCATTCAATACAATCCAATCGATCCAACCATCCAAAACCAACATAATCGCCTTCACTTTCACCATGTCCACGATTATCAGGCATCAATACATTAAATCCTAAATCATGATAAAACTTCAAATAATAAGCAAACTCATAAATATTATAAGTATGATAACCATGAATCGCAATCAACACTTTATTTGTATTCTCTTCCGCCCTTAAAAACTTAGCTTTTAGTTTTAAATTATCATGTGTAATCATTTCAATTTCTTCAAAACTTTGTTCATTAATCCAAGGCATATATTTTTCTTTTTTATCATCTTCTAATTCATATTCTTTTTTATTTCTCTTATAAGCAAAATCAATAGCTTTATTACTAGCAACATATACAGCAGCTGCTGACAAGGCTGCAGCACCTCCAACGATTAAACCTGCTTTAGTTTTTCTTTTCATATGTTTCACATCCTTATAGATGATATAATAACACTTTTTTATCAAATTCACAAATTTTTCACAATAATATTGTAATATAATATCTAACCTGACTTTCGAAGTTTTAAAAAATTCATGGTGTAACAAATTAAAGCACCTA
>JAJQFG010000080.1 GCA_021201315.1 Erysipelotrichaceae bacterium | reverse complement strand
AGAATAGCAAATCATTTTAATTATTTAAATTGTCTACTTGACAAAATCACTTCACTTAGCTGATGCTTGAATACTTTCTCTAATAGTTTAATAAGCGTATATCCAATAAATATTTCTATAGGTAATACGGCACATTCTTTAATAACTCTAATACAAAATGAAACAAGGAATGGTATACCATACATAATTTGTAGCCACAATGGTGTTAAACATAAAGTACATATCATTTCTACTAATACAACTGATAGAATCCAGATAGAAAAAGTCTTGGATTCTTTTTCATTTATTGTCTTTTTAATAAAATGAATAATCGTAATAAATAAGATACATAATCCGATGCATATTGCGATAATACCACATTTATAAGCTAAATTAAGTGTATAAACAGTTGAAGAAATAGTTATTTCATCTAAAAACCATACATAAATAGAACCTAAAATACCTAATAATACAATTAATATAGTTACCATATTTTCTATTGTTTTTGGAGAAAATACTTTCGTATTTTGTTTCACTAATGAAGGAATAACACTAACTAAAATAGTTCCTAAAGTAAAACCAAAAAACGGAAAACCAGTAGGTGTAATAATCAACCCTATCAAATCACTACTTAAACCCACTAAAAAACAATAACTAGGACTCAAGAAATACCCTGCTAACATTAAAGGTATATATTCAAAACCAATCTTCAAGCTCTCGCTGCCAAACAAAGGAATCATAATCGATAACCTTTTACAAATAGCTGTTAATATGACAAAAATCGCTGCCATAACCAATTTCATAATACTTCCTTTTTCAAAAGGATAAAAATGAAAAACATAAACACCAAGTACCACAATCACTATGGCAATTATAACCTGTTCCATAACATAAATGCTACGATACAGCAAATTTTTCCTGCTTCATCCTCATTTCTAGTCCACAGGCGTTAATTCCGATATATAACCGTACATGCTTTGCTTATTGTAGGCTCCTCCTTTTTTATAATATGGGGCTATTGTATCATATATCATAGAAAAATAAAAGGATAAAAAAAAGATGGATTTTTCATCCATCTTAAAGTCTAAAAACGAACTCCACAAGTGAATCCACTAACACTTGTATAACATACAACTTTACCAGTACCTGGAGCATGAATAACAAGTCCATTACCTACATAAATACCAACATGTCCTGATCTCCAAACAATATCTCCAGCACGTAATTGTGATAATGAGATAACTGTACCAGCAGCCTTTATACCACTAGAAGAATGAGGAATACTTATACCAACTTTAGCATAACACCACATTGCAAGACCAGAACAATCAAATGTATTTGGTCCAGAAGCTCCCCATTTATAAGAACATCCTAATCTAGATTTAGCAGCTGCTACAACACTTGAATAGCTTGCTGAACTAGAGTAACTAGATGAACTTGAAGATTTTGAACTAGATGAACTAGATCTTGAAGATTTTGAACTTGAAGAACTAGAAGAAGTTGTAACTTTCTTTTTAACTGTTACTTTCAATGTTTTAGAAGTAGAGTTTCCAGCTTCATCACTGACTGAATAAGTAACTGTATATGTTCCAGCTTTACTAGTTTTAACATTACTATCAATTTCTACTTCATCAGTTAAGTCACCATCTTTAGTATCTTTGGCACTTGATAAATATTTTTTAGCAGAGAAACTATCACCAGCAGTAATAGTTACTTTACTCTTTGATAAGGTAATTGTAGGTGCTGTTAAGTCTTCTACTTTGACTTTTAATGTTTCAGTTGAAGAATTTCCAGATGAGTCTGTAGCTGTAATTGTTAACTTTTGCGTTTTATCAGACTCAGTATCAATCTTACCATCAACACTAACATCAACATCTTTATCATAATTATCTTTAACAGTTACATAATCTGTATAATCAAAATCTGATCCATAATCAACTGTAACCGTATCATCTTTTAATGTAATCGTTGGTGCTTCATTGTCAGTAATGTTGAATTCATAACTTTCGCTTGTTGTATTACCAGAGTTATCTGATACAGATACCGTAAGTGTTTGAGTACCTAACTTACTTGTATCAAGGTCCTTATCTGTTTCAATAAATGTAGATACATCTCCATCAACATTATCCGTTGCACTAATATAATCAGTAATCTCCTCACTGCCTTTAACTTCAACATCTATAACATATCCATCGCCACTAGATGTTAAAACTGGTGCTGTCTTATCAACAACTTCAACTTCAATTGTTTTCGTATAAGAATTACTAAACAAATCAGTTGCTGTAACATCAACACTATATGTTCCCAATTGATTGGCATCATATGCGCCATCAATGCTCACTTCTAAATCATCCAAAGAATCACGATTATCTTCGATATCAAACATCGTCTTATCTAACTCTGTTCCATAAAGAACTTCAATCCTATTTGTATCAATCGTAGGGGCTTCTTTATCAATAGCTGCATAACCAACTAATCCAAATGTTGAAACAAATAATAAAGGAATAAACATAGCTTTACGTTTAATAACACGTTCTTGCAAGTTATCTAGAATATTCTTTTTAATTTGACTATCCATTCGTTTCCTCCTTTCAATAATATACCCACTTATATTATAGACCATATAACATAAAAAGTCTACTTTTTTCTTAAGAAATTCTTAAGAAATAAAAATAATGTTGAAATAATCAACATTATTTTTATTCAATACTTTTTAATGATTCAACCATATCGACTTTATTTAACACAGGACGCATAAATAAATCAATTAAGTAAGTAAATCCAATTGTAATCGCTACTGCATAAACATAACTTGTCCAATGAATACTTCTAACAAACATCATAGAATCAAATTCAACCGTTAATACTATAAATCTATGGATAATAATACCTAAGAAAATACCAATAAATGAACCAATAGCACTTAAAATTATATTTTCTCTAAAAATATAATCATAAACTTCATTTCTTCTAAAACCTAATACTTTAATCGTCGCAATTTCACTTTTTCTTTCTTGAATATTAATATTTGTCAAATTATATAAAACAATAAAATTCAAAGCACCAGCACAAACCGTTAAAATAATTGTAATAATATCCAAACTTGACATTTGATCTGCAAATTCACTACCTGATTCACTTAAATAAGATAAATTACCATAACTATGTTCACTCATATAGTTTTCTAAGCTTGTTTTATCAGATTGATTATCAGTTTTCATATTTAAGAAACCATGATTAATAATCAAAGTAGAAGAAGTTAATTCTTCATAATAGTCTTGTGACATAAAGACATAATTGGTTGAATAATTCTCCATAATGGCTTCAACTTTAACATTATAAGTCATATCATCAACTTCCAAATCAAAGGTATCCCCTACCTCTACATCCAACAATTCAGCAGTTTTCTGTGATAAGACAACCCCATCATCATTGAGTGCTATTTTTTTAGAAGATTGATAATCTTTAAAATTAATAAAGTTAGTGATATTATCCAATGATTGATAAACAATCATTGTTGCATATAAGTCTTCTTTATTCTTTAAGACATTACAACTTTGTTCATAAACATATTCAACATTAGTTACTTCATCACGTTCTAATAAATTAGTCGCATATTTTTTTGAATCACTCACACTAATATCATCTTCCAAACGTATATCGGCATCATATACAAGAATTTCTCCATATTGGCGATCAACAATCTCACTAACAGAATATTTAATACCAAAACCTGTAATAATCAATGCTGTACATCCCGCAATACCAATGACTGACATAAAGAATCTTTGTTTATATCTAAAGATATTACGCATCGTTACTTTTTGATTAAAATTCATTCTCTTCCATATAAATCCAATTCTTTCTAGGAAAATACGTTTGCCAAGCTTTGGTGCTTTAGGTCGCATTAAAACGGCTGGCATTAAGTTAAGCTCTCTTATAGAGACATAAAGTGTCGCAAACATAACTACAAATACTGATATAAAGATTGCTTGTAAAGTAATTGTATAAGCTTGTTGAATAACTGTTGGTGATTCAATTTGAAACATCATCAAATTATATAAATACCAAATAATACGAGTAAATATTTGATTACCTGATAAAATTCCAAAGATACAAGCAAATGATGTAGCAAGCAAAACATAAACGACATATTGCATAATGACATCAAATTTAGAATAACCTAAAGCTCTTAATGTTCCATTTTGACTTCTTTGTTCTTCTACCATACGTGTCATAGTTGTTAGTGAAACTAAGGCAGAGACTAAGAAGAATATTAATGGAAAGACTTCTGCAATGGCTTCAATAGCATCAACATTGGCATCAAAAGATACTAAGCCAGCATTTTCGTTTTTAGTAAGGGTATAGACTTTACCTTTAGGTATTTCATCGATTTGAGCTTGAGCATCATCTAGTTGTGTTTTAGCATCTTCTAGTTCTTTTTCTGCTTCTTCTAGTTGATTATTACCTTGAAGTTCTTGTAAAGTGAGTTCATTTTCAGCATTTTCTATTTGTAGTTTAGCATTTTCTATTTGAATACTTGCTTCCATGAGTTCACTTATACCATCCATCGAAGTATTTAATTCTCCTAGCATTTGATTAATACTTGTGATTTGTGTATCTAAGCTACTGATGATTTCACTTAAGTCAGCTGTTGAAGGAATAGAGGATGTTGTTTGCGTTACTGTAGATGAAGTTTCCTGAATGATTTGATTGGCTGCTTCACTAATAGCAGCGCTATCCACTTCTTCTTGACTAGCTGCATCAATAATTTTATTAGCTTGTTCAATAATCGCATCACTATCAATATTAGCATCTTCAGAGGCTTTTTGTGCCTGTTCAATAATCGTTTGAGCTTGGGCAATGATTGTCTCACTATTGGTAGCAGAAGTATCACTTGTGGATTCAAGGATTTGATTAGCACTATTGGTGATAGTGGTTGTGACTTCATTGGTGGTTGTAGTAACACTTGAAGGAATGGATACTGTATTATAATCATCTAGTTGAGTTTGTAAATCAGCTAGTTGTTTTTGTAGTTCTTCCATGGTTTGTTGGACTGTATCAATGGAATCGCCCATTTCATCACTAGCAGTTGATAAAGCATTTAAGTAAGTTAATTCGTTTTCAGCTAGTGTTATTTTAGCATTGGTTAGTTCTATTTTAGCTTCTAGTATTTGTTCATCAAAAGCATCTTTAGAGGTTGTATAGGCTTCATATCCCTCATTATATGTTTCCGTAGCTTCATCTAATTGAGACTGTACATCACTTGTTAAGTCTTCATATAAATCACTCATACGAGAAGATAGTGTAGATTTTATCTTTGTATTCACTTCTTCAATATATTCATCATAAGCTGTAGAAAAGACATTATAATCACTAGCTCCTTCTACCACAATCAATATTTCATTATATAAAACATCTTCATCTCTTAATTCATATAAACTATCAGGATTCGCTAAAAACTCATTATCTTGTGTTAATATTTCAATAAAACCACTATTAGTTCCATCCCCTAAAGTATTCGTTCCTCTTTCTGTTTTAGCAACATATCTTACATCATCAATAATACCCACAACTACAAATGTCTTTTCACCATAATCATTAGTCAAAACTATTTCATCACCAATATCCAAACCAGATTTATATAATTCATTATCAATCAAACATTCATCTGATTCTTCAGGCCATGTCCCCTCTAACAACTCAGGTGCATTAATCATATCCTCACTATAAGCATCATTACTATAAACAGTAACACCTGATAACTTATTACCTATCGTAATTTGGGCATCAAACTCATTCACATAAGCAATATCTTCAATACCTTCAATATCACTAAGTGCATCCAAATCATCCAAAGAAAAACCTAATGATGCCCTATAAATCAAATCCGAATATTGATGATTATCCAAATAATTATCCATGGTTAAAGCCATGGTGCCTGGTGTATTTCTTAACCCTGAATAAAAGGCTGCACCTAGAAGTACAATCGCAAAAATCGATAGAAACCTAGCTTTAGAAGATAAAATAGATTTTATCAGATTTTTCCAATAGGCACTCTTTCTTTTTACCATTCAATTTCCTCAATTGGTGTAGGATGATCATTCAAATCCATATGATATACTTTACCACTTCTAAGATGAATCACACGATCTGCCATTGGTGCTAAAGCAGAATTGTGGGTAATCACAATAACAGTCATCTGATAAGTTTCACACATCTCTCTTAAAAGCGCTAAAATCGATTTTCCTGTTTTATAATCCAATGCTCCTGTTGGTTCATCACAAAGTAATAACTTAGGATTTTTAGCAATTGCCCTAGCAATCGCAACACGTTGTTGTTCTCCACCAGAAAGTTGTGAAGGAAAATTAGACATACGATTACCCAAACCAACACGTTCTAAGACATTTTGAGCATCTAAAGGATTTTTACATATTTGTGTGGCGATTTCAACATTTTCTAAAGCTGTTAAGTTTTGTACCAAATTATAAAACTGAAAAACAAAACCAATATCATCACGACGATATTCTGTCAATTTCTTTTCATCATACCTAGCAATATTTTCTCCATCCACAAGAATTGAACCACTTGTCGGAGAATCCATACCACCAAGTAAATTCAAGATTGTAGTCTTACCAGCGCCAGAAGCCCCTACAATAACCACAAACTCTCCTCTATTGACTTCAAAATCAACACCATCACTGGCATTAATGGTAATATCTCCCATAGTATAACTCTTAACAATATTCTTAAATTCAATAAGAACTTCACTTCTTAAATTAAATACATTATTCATTGAAAATCACCTCGTATTAATAATAATATACCACAATTAACATTGGATGAACATATTTTGGCATTTTAAAAATGATTTCACATTATTTTATGACAATATCATTTAAGCTTCTTTTTGGTACATAATTATTAGAAATTATGCTATAATCAATCTAAAGGAAGTGATTCAAATGAAACATAATTTACCAATAGGAATAAGTAATTACAGAGTATTAAAAGAAAGAAATTTATATCATGTTGATAAGACTCTTATGATTAAAGAATTCCTGGAAAATAATGGTACAATGGTAACACTAATCACAAGACCAAGAAGATTTGGTAAAACATTAAATATGTCTATGATGTCCGAATTCTTTGATATCAAAAAAGACTCAAATGATATATTCAAGGATACCAATATTATGAAAACCAAATATGCAAATAATATCAATCAATATCCTACAATATTTTTAACATTTAAAGATGCATGTGATACTAAGGAAAATGTTATATCTTTTTTAAAGGAACAAATATTAGATGTTTATGACTATTATGAAGATGAACTAAATTGTCTTGATATGAATGAATCAAATAAAATGCGATACAAAATGATTAAGAGAGAATTAAGAGATGAAAAGGCTGATTTATCAAAGATAACAAACTCAATATCATTTTTAACTAGATTATTATATAATTATTATGGAAAAAAAGTTATGCTGTTTATTGATGAATATGATACGCCTTTTATAGAAGCTCATGTTAATGGTTTTTATGAAGAAATTCATAGTGAATTAGCATTATTATTATCAAAGGCACTAAAAGATAATCCATATTTAGAGTTATCAATGATAACAGGTATTCAAAGAGTAGCTAAGGAAAGTATTTTTTCAAAATTAAACAATCCAGCTATTTGCACTATGGCAGATGATAAATATTCTAAGTATTTTGGTTTTACTCAAGATGAAACAAAAAAATTATTAGAATACTATAATTTAGAATTAAACGATGAAGTTAAGAACATGTATGATGGCTATCATATTGGAAATAGTGAAGTCTATAACCCATGGTCAATTCTTAATTATGCTGATAATCACAAATTAAAACCATACTGGGTCAATACAAGTGCTAATACAATGATTGTGAATGCTATTTCAAAAGCTGATATGTCATTCAATGATGGATTTGAATCATTAATAGAAAATGGATACATTGAAACCAATGTAAACATGGAAACAAGTTTTTATGAACAATCTGAAACATCTACTTTATGGGGATTGTTCATCAATGCTGGCTATCTAACAATTACTGATGAAAATGAATTTGAAGAATATTGTATTGAAATACCAAATCAGGAGGTTGTTAAGGAATTTAAATTATTAGTTTCTAAGTATTTAAATGTTTCTGATACTTTTCTGTTAAAATTAGCTAATAGTCTTTTAAAAGAACAACCACGTGAATTTCTTAAAACATATCAAGACATATTATTAATTCCATCATACTATGACTATAAGAGTGAAAATAGTTATCATATGTTTTTTCTATCATTATGCATATATATGCAATCCACACATGAACCTTTGTCAAATAGAGAATCTGGTGATGGTAGACCTGATATCATATTAAAATCTAAAACACCAAGATTTGCCTCATATGTTATTGAATTCAAATATGATAAAGAAAGTGATAATGTTGATAAATTAGCTGAAGTAGCGTTAAATCAAATAGATAAAGAACGTTATGGTGTTGATTTATCAGGTAGAATTATTCATATTGGAATAGGTGTTCATGGTAAAAAAGCAGCAATGAAATGGGTTGAAAGAGAAAAATAAAGTAACCATTAAAATGGTTGCTTTTATTTTTTTATGATAATATCATTTAAACTTCTTTTAGGCACATAATGTGTATTATTTTCATCTCGATAATAATTTGTCTGATTATCTAAAACATCTGTTAAAACAATATTTTCCTTAGGTTTACCAATTGCTAAAACAAGATGAATATCTATATTATCAGGTAACTTTAATAACGCTTTTAAACCATCTTTTTGAAAACTGCCAATCATCAAACCACCTAAACCCTTTTCACAAACTGCTAAAAGCATGGTTTGACCAACAATACCTGCATCTCTAGAAAAAGTAGACATACTTTGATGAATATTAAGATCCTGACAAATAATGATAAAACCTATAGGATGACATCCTTCATAAGGTAAATGTAACTCTGGTAATGCGCCAGCCCACTTAGTCAATGCTAAAATAGCTTCAACTTCTTCCTTTTGATAAGCTATATAATACTTTAAAGGTTGCTTGTTCATAGTGGATGGACAGTAACGTGTGATATCTACTAATGCTTCTAAATCTTCTTTGCTTAAAACATAACTTTCATCATAGCCTCGATAGCTTCTACTATTCATTACTAAATCTTTTAACATAAAATTATCCTCCATATATCAATACTATATCATATTTTTAAAAATTGAAAACATATCTTTTAGGAAATAGGGTATAATAGTTGCATTATTGATAAAGGATTATATATATAGCGCCAGGACTCTATGAGTTGACGAGGGCCAGATTTATCGAAAGATTCGGCGGATGATCTGGAGGTATGATGCTACCTAAACGATGAGCAAAACTAATAAGCGATTATTAAACAAATATCATCAGGCATAACTTCATCAATAATAAATACAATTGAATAGATGGAGGTATTTTTATGTGTGGAATTACAGCGTATTGTGGTAATGATTTAGCGTTGCCTTTTTTACTTCAAGGTTTGAATAAGCTTGAGTATCGTGGTTATGATAGTGCAGGTGTAACGCTTCTTGAAGAGGATGGTTTAGTTACAGTGAAGTGTCGAGGTAGATTAAAAAATCTTGAGGAGAAGCTTGCAGATTATACTTTGAATGGTCATATCGGTATTGGTCATACACGTTGGGCAACTCATGGTGTTCCTTCTAATTTGAATTCTCATCCTCATAGTAATGATGATGAAACGATTTCATTAGTGCATAATGGAATTATTGAAAATTATCGTGAGCTTAAGGATGAGTTGTTAGAAAAAGGTTATCATTTTCATTCTGAAACTGATAGTGAAGTGGTCGTTATGTTGCTGGATTATTATTATGATGGTGATTTGTTTGCAGCTACTAAAAAGGTATTGAGTCGTATTGAAGGTAGTTATGCTTTATGTATTGTTTCAACATTGGAGCCTGATAAGATTATAGTTGCAAGAAAAGATAGTCCTTTGGTTATTGGTAAGGTTGATAATGCTTATGTTGCAGCAAGTGATATCCCTGCTTTGTTGGAGTATACTAAAGATGTTTATTTTTTAAATGATTATGAGATGGCTGTTTTAGAAAAAGATGCGATTCACTTTTACACCCATAATGGTGATCCTATTGATAAAGAAATCAATAAGATTCCTTATGACATTGAAGCAGCTAAAAAAGATGGTTATGATCATTTTATGTTAAAGGAAATCTATGAACAACCTCATGTGATAAATGAAACATTAAGAGGTAGAATTGTTGATGATACGATTATTTTAGATGAATTAAATGATATTGATTTTAAACAATTTAATAAGGTTTATTATGTAGCTTGTGGAACAGCTTATCATGCATCTTTATGTGGTTCACAGGTTTTAGAAAGAGTTACGAAGTTACCTGTCAACGCAACAGTGGCTAGTGAATTTAGATATAATGATCCGATTGTTGATGAACATACTTTAGCTATCTTTGTTTCACAATCTGGAGAAACTGCCGATACTTTAGCAGCCCTTCGTTTAGCTAAAGCGAAAGGTGCAACAACCATTGCGATTGCAAATGTTTTGGGTAGTACAATTTCTAGAGATGCCGATTATGTTTTATATACTTGTGCTGGTCCTGAAATAGCTGTAGCTTCCACAAAAGCTTATACAACCCAACTTGTTTTATTAATTTTACTAGCTTATTATATTGCGCAGAAACTTCATATTGAAGTTGATTTAGAATTGATTCATGAATTAAATAGCATTCCTGATTATGTCTCAAAACTATTAGATGATCATAATATCTTTGCTTCTTGGGCTAAGATGCTTGAAAACTTACATGATACTTATTTTATTGGACGTAGTTTGGATTATGCGAGTGTTTTAGAAGGTGCTTTAAAGCTTAAAGAAGTTTCTTATGTTCATGCTGATGCTTATGTTGCAGGAGAATTAAAACATGGTCCAATTGCCTTAATTGAACCAGGTTCTGTAGTGATTGCAGTTGCAACCCAACCTCATATTGCTGCTAAAACAATCAGTAATATACAAGAAACCATTGCTAGAGGGGCAAGAGTTATTTTACTAACAACCGAAGGTGAAGAAGTTAAAAACGTAGAAAACACTTATTATTTACCTAAGGTATCCCCTACTCTACAATCTATATTAGTAGCTATACCTTTACAATTATTAGCTTACTATACAGCTTGTATTAAGGGTTGTGATGTAGATAAACCAAGAAATCTTGCCAAATCAGTTACTGTTGAATAAGGGAATTCGTTTGAATTCCTTTTTTATATTATTTTAATTATTAATATTATTTAAATGTTTTTTTATTATTTTTACTTTCCAAATTTTAGGGTTTTGTCCTTAAAATGAGACAATTGAGGACAAAATGACATTATTTTGTCTTTCATAATAGTCGGTTTTGTCCTCATTTTGAGACAAATCGGGACGTTTTCTGGAAATTTGGT
>JAJQFG010000129.1 GCA_021201315.1 Erysipelotrichaceae bacterium | reverse complement strand
AAGCAAATTGTGCTTTTATATTTTTGACAAGTGAATCAGATGGTCTAGCATAAAATATTAAGAGAAATGTTAGATGAAAGATTTGGAAATGTATCTAAGAATGTTAATGAACGTATTGCAGAAGCAAGTTTTGAACAATTGGGTAATGCTATTAAAAATGTATATTTCATACAAGATCAAAAAGAGATCATTCAATATCTTATATCATAATATTCATTAAGCTATTTCTTGAAACCCTCCTGAAATAGCAGATTGAAAGATATAGAATGAATTGGCAAACGATGCCTTAAATGTTTATGGAACCACACAAATTAATCAAGGAGATGGTATTATTTATGGAAATATATTGCAGTGATGATTTTAGTATTTTAAAGATGATGCGAAGAGATGCTCAACAAAAAGCATTAAGAGAAGATCTTGCAAGAGAAAAGGCTGAAAGCTATAAGGAAGGTCAAAAGAAAAATCAAAAGGATTTAACAATCTTTTTAGCTGATGCATTAAGAAAAGCTTTAAAGGTTAGATTTGATACTGTGTTAATTGAAGTTGAGAATTATATTTCAGAAGCAAGCTTTGAATCATTAACAGAAGCCAACCAAAAAGTATATTTCATACAAGATCAAAAAGAAATCATTCAATATCTTATATCATAATATTCATGATGTTAAATCAAATCCAAAATAAGGAAAGGGTAGAAACAGTTTCTACCTTTTTAACATATTTTCACACAATATTCATTCGCAGAATTGAATTCAGATGAAAATATTGTTATAATTTATTCATCGTAAATAAAATACAGGGGAGAGAATTATATGTTACCAGAATGGGCTGCAAAGTATGAAGATGAAGATCATGTTGTTAGGAAGAGGGGAAATAAGTATTATTTGTATGAATATGAGATTGAATATTTAAATGATTTAGATAATGTATATGAACCATTAAAGACTAAAAGAGTATTGTCTAAAGTTAGTTCAGCAAGAATTACTAAAGATGGCTTGATTAAAAATAAAAATAAGAAAAAGCCCCAAGAATTACCAATAGTTATATCCACTTTTAGAGAGTATGGTGCATCACATTTGTTAGATGTTTTATGTAGTGATATTTTAGATAATCTTAAGAAGTATTTTAAAGATGATGGTTTAATGATATATATTATGGCTAAACAAATATTAATAGAATATCCTGTGATTGATTCAATAGATTTAAATTATCAATCATCCAATGATTTTATTCATTATCCAAACCTTCGTTTTCCAACATCTTCAATATTATCATTACTTCATAAAATAACACATAATAGACTATCAAGATACCAATTTGTTCATGATTATATGGATCATCAGAACTATTATATGTTTATCAATTCTTATGAATTGGATGGTTACATTATGAGATTTTTATATTGTTTTCAAAATGAAACATTTAGTTATTTTCGTTCTTTTCATATTGATAAATCTGTTAATGAAACTATTAAAAATGCTATAACGGAATTAAAATGTCAAAATATAATATGGATAGGTGAAGATGAAAATGATATCCAATTATTACATGGTATACCTTATATTATTTCTATAGATTATGATAAAGAAATAGGTTATTATGAAAACCATTTTATTTATGATCATAGAGATATTTATTATCAAATTATAAACTTATCTTCTGATAAACTTATATTATATGATGATAGTGATCATATCATGTTTTATCAAAATCGTCAGATACCTTTAGCACTTAAAACAAATTGTAATGAGGATGTAAGTTATATCTATGAAATGTATATGAATAAGGATTATGCACAAGACAGGATAGATTTGTATTATAATTTATTAGAAAATAATTTTAAATATATACATGATTATAATGAAGTAGGCTTTTTGTTTATTTATTATTTATCAACGCTTATGTGTAGTCGTATCGATCAAAGATTACAGGGTACTGATTTAGCAGCTGATGAGGTTATAGATATGTTAAAAGAAGTAAAGATACAAATAATCAATTATGAAAGTCGTTTAGAGATAAATCCTAATGTTGATTTGAGTATCATTAAAGAAAAGATACCTGAATGTGAATTATAGGTGATGATTTTAAAAATCATCATCTTTTTTATAAAATGATTTTAAAGTTTAGTAAAATTAAACAAAAAGTTTAAAATATGGTTGCATTTATAATAAAAACATGTATAATGGTTTTTGTTTAAAAAATGAAATGAAAAGTTTCATATTACTAAACAAAGGGGGAAGCAGAGAAATGAACATAGGAGGAAAAATCAAACGTCTAAGAATTGCTAATCAATTAACATTAGAAGAATTAGCCAATCGTAGTGAATTGACTAAAGGTTTTTTATCTCAAGTTGAACGAAATCTCACATCGCCCTCCATTGCTACATTAGAAGATATCCTAGAAGCGCTTGGTACAACGCTACAGGATTTTTTTAATGAAACACAGGAAGAGCAGATTGTTTTTAAGAAAGATGATTATTTTATTAATGATCAAGAAGATTTTATGATTTCTTATATTGTTCCAAATGCTCAGAAGAATAAGATGGAGCCAATTTATATTGAATTAGAAAAGGGTAAAAATTCAATGACGATTCAACCTCATGAAGGTGAAGAGTTTGGTTTTGTTGTTAGTGGTCGTATTAAGCTTCATTATGGGCAAAAGGAATTTGTCATGAAAAAAGGTGAGACTTTTTATTTTAAGGGAGATCGTCTCCATTATTTGGAAAATCCTTATGAAGGAATTGCCAAAGTTATTTGGGTTGCGACTCCACCGATTTTTTAGGGAGGTTTTTTATGAAAAAGTTAATTGAACTGGATAACCTTACAAAAGAGTTTGATGGTCAAGTTGTACTTAAGGGGATTCATTTGGATATTTATGAAAATGAATTTATTACTTTACTTGGTCCAAGTGGATGTGGTAAGACAACAACGCTTAGAATCATTGGTGGCTTTGAAGAAGCTAGTTCTGGTGAAGTGTTGTTTGATGGACAAGATATTTCATCTTTACCACCATATAAAAGAGAAGTGAATACAGTATTTCAAAAATATGCCTTATTTCCTCATTTGGATGTTTTTGATAATATTGCATTTGGTTTAAATGTAAAAAAAATGAAAAAAGATGTTATTCATACAAAAGTGACTGATATCTTAGAATTGGTTGGTTTACAAGGCTTCGAACATCGTAAGATTTCACAATTATCTGGTGGTCAACAACAACGTGTGGCGATTGCTAGAGCATTGGTGAATGAACCCAAGGTTTTATTATTGGATGAACCTTTAGGTGCATTAGATTTAAAATTAAGAAAAGCGATGCAAATAGAATTAAAACATATTCAAAAAGAAGTAGGTATTACATTTGTTTATGTAACTCATGATCAAGAAGAAGCTTTAACTATGTCTGATACAATTGTGGTAATGAATGATGGAATGATTCAACAAATTGGTTCACCTTTAGATATCTATAATGAGCCAGAGAATCGCTTTGTAGCGCAATTTATTGGTGAGTCTAATATTATTGAGGGTAAGTTTATAAAAGATTTATTGGTGGAATTTGATGGCCAACAATTTGTATGTGTTGATAAAGGTTTTGATGAAGGTCAAGATGTTGATATTGTTATTAGACCAGAGGATTTGGATATTGTAGAAGTGGGTCAAGGGAAGATTGAAGGTGTTGTTTCTTCTATTATTTTTAAAGGTGTGCATTATGAAATAATGGTAGAAACAAAACATCGAAATTATAAAGTTCATACAACAGATTTAAGTGAAATTGGTAAAAAAGTTAATTTAGATTTTTGGCCTGAAGATATTCATGTAATGGATAAGATGGGAACTTATTAATGAAACAATATCGTAAATTAGTAACACCATATTGTTTATGGCTATTTGTATTAACAATTATACCAATGTTACTCATTTTCTTTTATGCTATTACAGCTAAAGGAACAGAAATCACAACTTTTGAATTTACATTTGATAACTTCTTAAAATTCTTTGATCCAATATTCGTATCAGTACTTATTAAATCATTAATTCTAGGTATTATTACAACACTTATATGCTTTATAATTGGTTACCCAGTAGCCTATATGATAGCTAAATGTAAAGAATCAACTCAAAATATCCTTATTTTACTTATAACCATTCCTACATGGATTAATCTACTTATGCGTATTTATGCCTGGTCAAATATATTATCTAATAATGGTTTAATTAATACATTCTTAAATTATTTAGGCTTTGAATCAATTACTATGATGTATACAGATTTTGCTGTAGTTATCGGCATGGTTTATTGTTTTTTACCATTTATGATATTACCTATTCATACTTCTTTAACAAGCATGGATCCTTCTTTAGTAGAAGCATCTATGGATTTAGGAGCATCTAGAGTACGTTCTTTCTTTAAAGTTACTTTTCCTTTATCATTAAGTGGTGTTTTAACAGGTATTATCATGGTATTTTTACCAGCTATTAGTGAATTTGTTATTCCTAAGATGTTGGGTGGAGGACAATATTCATTAATTGGTAATTTTATTGAAAATCAATTTATAACTGTTGGAAATTGGCATTTTGGCAGTGCTGTATCAATGATTTTAGCAGTTATTGTTATTGTTATGATGGCTTGTCTATATAGAATAGAAAAGCGAACAAATATTGCTGATGATGATGGAGGTAGAGGTAATGAAAAAAGAAAGAAAATTTCCTAAAATCATTATTATTGGATTATGTTTAATATTCTTATATTTTCCTTTATTGGTTATGAGTGTATTTTCCTTTAATGATGCTAAATCATTATCCAACTTTAAAGGCTTTTCATTGCGTTGGTATGAATCACTATTTAATAATCAACAACTATTACAAGCTATCTATGTATCTGTAAGTATTGCTATATTAGCTACAATCATTGCTACAATACTAGGTACTATTACAGCTATTGCTTTATCCAAATCCAAACGTATTATTAAAACAGCAGTAATTCAAGTCAATAATCTACCAATCATGAATCCTGAAATTGTTACAGCTATTTCCTTAATGATATTTTTTTCTTTCTTAAAGATTGAAAAAGGATATCTAACAATGTTACTTGCTCATATAGCATTTTGTACACCTTATGTCATTACAAATGTCTATCCTAAAGTACAACAATTAGATGAAAATTTAGCAGATGCAGCTATGGATTTAGGGGCTACACCATTTTATACATTAATAAAAGTCATTATTCCACAAATCATGCCTGGTATAAGAGCAGGGGCATTGCTTTCGTTTACAATGTCTTTTGATGATTTTATCATTTCATATTTTGTAAGTGGTAATGGTGTAGAAAATATATCCATTGTTGTTTACAACATGTCTAAACGTATGAATCCTAGCATCTATGCTTTATCAACGATTGTATTAGCGGTTATTATGATTGTTTTATTATTAGGAACATTTATACCATATATTTTATTAAAAAAGAGAGAGGGCGAATTAAATGAAAAAATTAGTTAATTTAGTTTTAGTATCTGTTATGGCAATAACTATTGCAGGTTGTTCATCAAAATCAAGTTCAGGGAAAACTTTAAAAGTATTTAATTGGGGCGAATATGCAGATATGGATGTTATTTATGCTTTTGAAGATGAATATGATTGTGAAGTTATTTATGAAACTTATGATTCTAATGAATCTATGTACACTAAACTTCAAGGTGGTAATACATACGATGTTATGGTTCCTAGTGAATATATGATTCAAAGACTCATTAAAGAAGATTTAATAACAACTATTGATTGGTCATATATAACAAATAGTGATAGTTTAGATAGTTCTATTTTAAATCAGGATTTTGATCCAAATAATGATTATTGGGTTCCTTATTTTTATGGTAATGTAGGTATTTTATACGATACAACTAAAGTCGATGAAAGTGATTTGGAAGATGGTTGGGAAATATTAAGAAATACCAAATATAAAGGTGATATTTACATGTATGATTCTGAAAGAGATTCATTCATGGTAGCTTTAAAAGCATTAGGTTATTCTATGAATACAACAGATGAAACTGAAATTGAAGAAGCTTATAATTGGCTTGTTGATCAAAGAAATACGATGGATCCAACTTATGCAACGGATGATGTTATTGATGCTATGATGAATAGTTCTAAAGCTATGGCAGTAATTTATTCTGGGGATGCTGCTGCAGTGATGGCTGAAAATGAAGATATGGCTTTCTTTATGCCTGAGGAAGGTACGAATTATTGGTTTGATGGTTTTGTAGTAAGTAAGGATTGTGAAGATGTAGAATTGGCCTATGAGTTTATTAATTATATGATTAGTGATGAAAATGCATTATATAATACTTTAGCAGTCGGTTATTTAACTTCTAATGTTAATGCAGCTAAAGAAGCAGCTGAAACTGATTTTGCTGGTATTAGTGCTTATTCTATTAGAATAGATGAAAATGATGAAGTATTTGATTATCAAGATCAAGAAACAAAAGAATTGTTTAGTGAATACTGGACTAAAGTAAAAGCTTCATAATTTAAACCCTCTTAATGAGGGTTTTTATATCTCTAAACAAAAAATAAAAAAAAGTGTTGCAATGATTGTCAAAATATTATATACTAATTGAGCAGCGAGGAAATATGGTTCCATAGCCAAGTTGGTAAGGCAGAAGACTGCAACTCTTCGATCGTCGGTTCGAGTCCGGCTGGAACCTCCATATGTGCCCAAGTGGCGAAATTGGTAGACGCACAGGACTTAAAATCCTGCGGACCTTAAAATCCGTGCCGGTTCGACTCCGGCCTTGGGCACCATTCTTTTAAGAAAAAATAAAAAAACTCTTGAAAAGAATCTGTGAGTATGGTAATATATTTGAGCACTGTGATGATGCGCTAGTAGCTCAATTGGATAGAGTGCTTGACTACGGATCAAGAGGTTGTGGGTTCGATTCCTGTCTAGCGCGCCATTTGTTTTATTAAAAGTTTATATCGGGAAGTAGCACAGCTTGGTAGTGCACCTGGTTTGGGACCAGGGGGTCGCAGGTTCAAATCCTGTCTTCCCGACCATTTGATGGGGCTTTAGCTCAGCTGGGAGAGCGCCTGCTTTGCACGCAGGAGGTCAGCGGTTCGATCCCGCTAAGCTCCACCATTATTGCGGAGGTTTACCCAAGCCCGGCTGAAGGGATCGGTCTTGAAAACCGACAGGGGATGAAAGTCCCGCGGGGGTTCGAATCCCTCAACCTCCGCCATTCTTTAAAAATATTCATATCGCGGGGTGGAGCAGTCTGGTAGCTCATCGGGCTCATAACCCGAAGGTCGTTGGTTCAAATCCTTCCCCCGCAACCATTTGGTCTGGTAGTTCAGTTGGTTAGAATGCCGCCCTGTCACGGCGGAGGTCGCGGGTTCGAGTCCCGTCCAGACCGCCAATTATGGTTCCGTAGCTCAGTCGGTAGAGCAGAGGACTGAAAATCCTCGTGTCGCTGGTTCGATTCCGGCCGGAACCACCATTATCATGGCGGGGTAGCTCAGTTGGCTAGAGCAATCGGTTCATACCCGGCAGGTCAAGGGTTCAAGTCCCCTCCCCGCTACCAAATTTAATATGTACCTTGTTGGACCCTTAGCTCAGTTGGTTAGAGCTATCGGCTCATAACCGATCGGTCGAAGGTTCGAGTCCTTCAGGGTCCACCATATGCAGGTGTAGTTCAATGGTAGAACTTCAGCCTTCCAAGCTGACTACGTGAGTTCGATTCTCATCACCTGCTTTTTTAATTTTTTATATTTATAATTTTTGATAATAAATCAAATTAAGAGGATAGAGACTTATTTTATAAAATTAATTGAAATAAATAAATTATGCTGTATAATCTTTGAATAAGAGGTGATTAAGATGAACAACATGAAATTAATAGATATTTATGAGAATGATTTTGAAAATTTTAAAAGTAATGTCTGTCAATTAGTAAAGAAACTTGATCCTTCATATGTAATTGATAAAATCAAAGAATATAGATATATTGAAATAGCCTTTGAAAGTAAAGAATACTTAAATTGTTTTTATCTAGTAGGTTTAGTTAATTATTTATCTAACAAATATAATTTAAATAAGGCTATTCATAAATTTGATAAATATAAATTACCTTTTTTGATATATCCAAGAGATGCAATGTTATTATCAAAACTAGGTAATGATAGTTTAAAAAAGTATACACTAGAACATGCTGAACCCGAATTTCTTCAGTTTAATATTGTAGAAGGTGAAATTGAGAATGTCTACTAAGCTAACAAAAGAAACTGCAAACCAAATTTTAAAAGAATTCTCTAAAGAATTACGTAAAACTACAGGTAAAGCTGATGTTGATATTATTATAGTTGGTGGGGGATCAATTTTGTTAAACTATAATTTTAGAACAATGACTGATGATTTTGATATAATTAAACCACATAAATTATTAGATATAAGTTCTGCAAAGAACAAAATTAAAGATAAATATAATTTATCAAACGATTGGTTTAATGATGACTTTTTAAAAACCGATTCCTATACACCTAGATTATTAGAACATTGTGATTATTATTGTACATATTCCAATCATATTCATTTTTATACTATTAAAGATGAGTATTTGATTGCTATGAAATTGAAATCATCAAGAAATTATAAAAGAGATATATCTGATATAATAGGTATTTTAAATGAAAATCCATACATAACATTTGATAAGATTGTAAAGGCATATAATCAATTATATGATGAGATGGATATGAATACAGTGTCAATGTTGAAACGATTTATAGCTATACCAAAAGATAATTTAGATGTGTTATATAAAGACATTGTTGAAGAAGAATCTTCAATAAAAGATATAATTATTCAAGACGGATTAATTGAAAGAGAAAATATTCCTTATATTAATCTTAATGAAATCATAAATAAAAGTTCTAATCTCACTTCTTCTGATAGTGAAAGTGATTTTTCTGAAGAAACAGAATAATGTGACTTTAACGTGCAAACTTGTGGAAACACGACTTTATTCAATCATTTTTGATTGAATTTTTTATTTTAAATCTTGAAAAATGGTTGTTATTTGTTTGATATGATTATAAAATAACATTTATGGGGGTTTTATAATGAAAGAGAGAGTTTTTGCGTTTTTAAAAAAATTATTGATGATTTTTATTGTAATGATTATGATATTTCCATCTTCAGTATTTGCTGCATCTAATATTCCTGATGCACCAAGTAATGCTATAGGTGTTGGTATTGATATATCTAAATGGAATGGTGATATTGATTTCGCTAAACTTGCTAAGGAAGTAGATTTTGTAATTATTCGTTGCGGTTATGGGCAAAATTATACGAGTCAAGATGATCCATATTTTGAAACATATGTTAAAGGGTGTCGTGATAATGATATTCCTTATGGGGTTTATTTATATTCATATGCAACTTCTGTTAGTGCTGCCACAAGTGAAGGTGAACATGCTTTAAGATTGCTTAAAAAATTAAGTGGTTGGAATACTTATCCATCTTTACCTATTTTCTATGACATGGAAGATTCTTCTCAAGCAAGTTGTTCAGCAAAGCTTAAAGGACAAATCGCTGAAGCATTTTGTGATGTTTTAGAAGATGCTGGTTATATTACTGGTATTTATGCTAATAAAAACTGGTGGACAAAATATCTTACAAATTCTTATTTTGATGATAAGATTAAATGGGTTGCTCAATATAATGATGAATGTACATATAGTGGTACTTATTCACTTTGGCAATGCACTTCTTCTGCTATTGTTTCTGGTGTTGGAGAAAATACAGATTATAATTATATGATTGAAAATGTTATTAATGAAATATCATTAGCTAATGTAAGTAGTATTGCTACACAATATTATACAGGATCTGCTATAAAACCTAGTCCAACAGTTACATATAATAATTATACACTTAAAAAAGGCACTGATTATAAAATAACCTATAGTAATAATACTAATCCTGGTACTGCTACCTTAACCATTACTGGTATAGGTGATTTTTCAGGATCAATTAGTAAAACCTTTACTATTAAGAAAAACTCTTTCACACCTACAGTCACTGCTTATAGTGGCACCTATGATGGTAAATCGCATACAATTAGTATAACCGATATTCCTAGTGATGCCACAATTGAATATCGTACAAGTACAAATGATGATTGGTCAACGACAAAACCAACAAGAACGAGTCCAGGAACCACAACTGTTTACTATCGTATCACTAAAACAAACTATAATACATATTCATCATCTTCTACAATCACCATTAATAAAAAGACATTCTCTCCAACAGTAACTGCTTATGATGGCCTTTATGATGGTGAAGCACACACAATTACAATAGACAATGTTCCTGAAGATGCTACTATCGAATATCGTACAAGTACATCTGCCGATTGGTCAACAGAAAAACCTACACGTACAGATCTAGGAACTACAACTGTTTATTATCGTATCACTAAAGATAATTATGAAACCTATAGTAGTTCAAGCACAATCAAAATAACTAAAGATATTACAAATTTTAATGCAACACTTTCTCAATCATCTTATACTTATGATGGTAATGCTAAAAAACCTACAGTTACACTAAAAGATGGTAGTACCACTCTAACAAAAGATACTGATTATACTGTATCTTATACTAATAACATAAATGCTGGTACAGCCACAGTGACTATAACAGGTAAAGGCAAATATAGTGGAACTATAACAAAAACTTTTACAATCAAAAAAGCAACTTATACACCAACAGTTAAAGCTTATAGCGGTAGCTATGATGGCTCTTCTCATACAATAACTATTTCTGGGGTTAAAGATGGTTCAACCATTAAATATCGTACTAGTACTAAAAATTCATGGTCTACCACAAAACCTACAAGAACTAGCAAAGGTACAACAACTGTTTATTATCAAATAACTAATGATAATTATAATACAATTACTGGAAGCAGTAAGATTACCGTTAGTAAAAGAAATATGTCATCATTATCAATATCTTTAAGTAAAACTTCTTATACTTATAATGGTAATGCTAAAAAACCATCTGTAACTGTAAAATATAATGGAAAAGCAATAAGTACTTCAAATTATACAATAACTTACTCAAAAGGTAGAACGAAAGTTGGAACATATAAAGTAACGATTAAAGCTAAGGGTAATAATTTAACAGGTTCAGTGACTAAAACATTTAAAATTAATCCTGTAAAAACATCTATAAAATCATTAACTAAAGCTAAAAAAGCCTTTACTATTAAATGGACTAAAAAATCCACTCAGGTAACTGGATATCAAATCCAATACTCGACTAGTAGTAAATTCTCAAGCTCTAAAACAAAAACCATTACTAGTTATAAAACAACTTCCAAAAAAATAACAGGTCTAAAAGCAAAAACAAAATATTATGTTAGAATTAGAACATATAAGAAAGTTAATGGTACTAAATATTATTCAAGCTGGTCTAGCACAAAAACGGTAACAACGAAATAAACATGGCAAAATTGCCGGGTAACCAAAATTTTTCCGGGTAAAATCTAATTTTTACTCGGAATTTTTTTAGT
>JAJQFG010000101.1 GCA_021201315.1 Erysipelotrichaceae bacterium | reverse complement strand
TATGAATCGAAGCTGACATTTTTTCAATAAGGAGGTCACTTCATATTATCTTTTTCTTAAATTTCACATACAAAATCATAATCACTATAAATGTTACAATCATCCCAGCAATAAGACATATCATATAATACTTCTTAATTGTTGTAATGACATTATCTTGTGTTTCTACTTCTACATACTCAACTCTACTACCTCTAACTAAAAGCCTATGTGAATTAACACCATAAGGTGTACAGGTAAACAAAGTCACATAATCTTCTCCTTCAATGGTTGCTAGAGCTTCACTTAAACCTTTAATATCATCCTTATCTAAGGTAACAATTTGATCAACTTCATAAGCAAGTGTCTCATCAAGTATCGTTATATAAAACTTATCCCCTATCTCTAATTGATCAATATCGGTAAAAAGCTTCGCACTAGGTAATCCACGATGCGCAGCAATCACTGCATGATTACTAACACCACCAATAGGAAGCTGTGAACCACTCATATGTCCAGCACCTTTTTCCAATACCTCAGAAGATGTACCATGATAAATAGGAATCTCTATATTAATCTTAGGAATAGATATATAACCCATCACACCATCATTATTAATATTTAAAACACTCCAATAAGTAGAATCCTCCATTGTCTCTTCACTATCAAAAGCATCTTTATAAACATTCGTTTCTTCAATACTTTCATTATAGCTATAAGCTTTATTCCATTCTTCTTCAAGTACATCTTCATTGGAATCAACGACCGTTGATTCATAAGAAGATATGAGTTTTGATTGTCGATATGTGTTCCATTCATCAGCCACTGTAGGATAAACAAGAATACCAAACCCAATAAGAAACAACAGTCCAAACAAAATATTGGCATACTTCTGTTTCATCCTATAGCCTCCTAGCTTCCTTTATCTCTTCCTATTCGCTTTACATCCAATTTTCTACCATGCTTAAGATAATAAAGATATATAACTGATACAACAAAAATAGTCACCAATAAACCAAAACCAATCCAAAAATAATAATTATTCAAAATACCTAATGAACTATTAGCTTCTTCATCTGCTAGCACATCAGCATCATAATCAACCCTATGACCTCTTACCAACAATCTTTGAGTATTCACACCATAAGGTGTACATGTCAATAAAGTCACCAAATCCTCACCCTCTTCAACTGCTAAACTATCAGTTTCATCAGGCTCTACAACTAAAATCTGATCAACCTCATAACACAATACTTCATCTAAAACATAGATATAGAAATGATCACCAAGCTCTAATAAATCTAAATCTGTAAACAACTTAGCACTAGGAAGACCACGATGCGCTGCTAAAACAGCATGTGTACTTTCACCACCAATAGGTAAAGAACTACCCTCCAAATGTCCACAATAATACTGTAACACATCATCATTCGTCGTATGACATATCGGAATCTCCACATCAATCTTAGGAATAGATACATAACCCATCACGCCATCACCTGTAAGATTCAAACATGACATATATTCCTCACCAGGTTCATCACTACTAGCCGCAATCGAAAATGAATCAGGTAAAATCATAGGTAATAATGCTTCATTATAGGCAATTGCTTTTTCCTTCTCTTCTTCATAATTAACCGAACCAGATGACTCCATATCTGATATTTCAGATGTATAATCTGAAATCAAAGATTGTTGTCGTCTCGTATTCCATGCATCAGAAAATGCAGGATATATCAACAAACATAATCCACCTATAAACATCAAAATAAGAATAACATCTATAATTGATCTTTTTGATTTACCTTTCCCCATTTTAATCTTATTCAAAATAACATGCACTCCATATTAAAATATAAGGACGAGCAAACTCGCCCTTATATCATTTTTTATTCTTCTTCAACTTTTCTTTTACGACTTGCAAGAAATGCTGCAGCTGCAATAATCATTAATGAACATCCTGCAATAGTAAAGATCATAGTTCCCATACCACCAGTTGATGGAAGTTCAGCAACTGTAGTGTTTTTAATATAAGTTGTTTCTTCTCTTGTAGTATTAACATTCGTACCATCTGATGTATATGAACATGTATTAACTTGAGTATCATCAGACATATTTGTAATTGTTACAGTATAACCAGTTAATTCCTTACCAGTATATGAAGCTTCAATACGTATTTTATATACTGTAGGATTTAATGTATATCCATCTGGAGCAACTACTTCTTTCAAATAATAATCTACACCAGCATCTAATCCTTTGATATAGATTCTACCATTAGAGTCAGATGTATAGTTTGATCCATCAGAAGGAGCAAAAGCAACTTTTGTTGTACATGCTTGATCAGTATATAACATAAATTCTGCGCCCTCTAATGCATTTACAACAGTTTGCCCACTAACTGTTTTGTATTCATTTTCACCAACTTTTATAACCTCATTAGTATATGTTGATCCAGTAATATTACCATCGATTTCAAATGTATAATGATATGTATAATCTTCTGCTGTTTCGATTGAACCATCTTTGGTATATTGTAATTCAACATTGTTTTCATTTGCATTGAATCCAGTAACAGCATTTGAGTTTAAAGTAGCTGCATAAGTTAATACTACTGTTTCACCAGCATGATCTACTGCAATAGTTGAAAGATCAACTTTAATTTGTTGAGCGGTTGCAGTATCTATATACGATTCAAAACCAGTACTAACATTATTAACAGATACAGAAGCACTATTTACTGTATAAGTAAGTCCAGAATCAAGAGTATCTGTAATCACAAAAGTTACACCAGTTGTTCCAGTTTCATATTGAGGAATTCTTGTAGTAACAGTAAAATATACTGTATCACCAACTGCTAAAGATTTAGCAGCTGTTTGTTCATCAGCTGTATGAGAAGTTGGTGATGAAGAGGCAATCTTTTCAATAGTAGTTGTAGAATGTTTTGCTGTAATCTTTGATTTATCACCAGCTACATTTGTTAAAACGCCATCAACTTCTGAAATAGTTACTGTAACAGCCATAGGATTATATTCTACAGTTCCAGTTCCACCACTGACTACAATAAGATACATACCTGCACTAGTAACAGATGCAGTATAATTAGCAACCGTATCAGCACCAGATAAATATGTTGTACCATCTGTTATCATAGTAACTGATTCAAGTCCAGTAATAGTTCCATTGCCAATAAGAGTAGTTAATGTAGTTAATTCACTTGTTGTAGGATTTGTTATATTAGCAATATATGTTTCCAAACCACTAACAGCTGCCCAACCATTTGTAGTAGTATTACTTACTTCAACAATTTTATAAGCTGTAACCGTAGTACCAGTTTCTTGAACAATACCATCCACTTCAATTGTGACACTATTTGTAGGTGCAGCAGCAAATACATTTGTCGTCATTGAGAATGCCATTGCAAATACACATAACAAACTAATCATTTTTTTCAAAAGTTTCATTTTAATTTTTCCTCCCTTTTATTCGATTTTTATTTAATTTTTAAAACTTCTTTTTTAGTTACAATAATATTATTTCTACCATTCTCTCTCCCTTCGTCTATATCTATATAACCACATCGTTGTTGATGAGATCATCAATAATACACCTGCTAAGAAGAGCCAATGAATACCCATTCCTCCAGCCTTTGGAAGTTCATAAACAGTATAATTAGGCCAATAATAATTATCACTACTATCAGTATATAAAGTACCCGAAGTAGATGAAATATCACTAGTTGTAAATGTATATGTACCATCATTATTTATTGTAACAAGCCAATGCCATGAAGATACTTGATATCCATCTGCAGTAGATATTTCTTCTATCCAATAAGTTTTTCCAGTTGTTAAATAATCAAAAGTAACGACACCTGAAGAATTCGTTGTTACAGTATAATCACTGCCATCACTCTTTTGTACAATTGAGCCTTTTGTTGTACCTCTATCGGTTGTTTCATAAACACCAAATGTAACATCAGATAATGTAGAGTAAGTATCTATAACACTACCATTTGGTGATAAAGAATCTCCTTTTACTTTAACAAATGAAATTTCTGTTTTCTTATTTGTTCGTGTGATAGTTCCTCCATTAACAATTTTATTGTTATTTGAATCATTAGCTAATGAATTGGTACATAAACCACTTTCATCACAGAAATAGAAATAGTATTTTGTAGTATCTAATATATAACCATCAGGAGCAGATGTTTCTACTATATAATAAAGCTCATGTTGATCAAAAGTTAACGCATTAGTACCAGATCTTGTTCTAAACATGATAGTTCCAGTACTATCAGTTGTTGATGTAGCAAGTAATTCATCATTAGTACCATCAACATATTTATAAAGTGCAAATATTGCACCACTTAATTCTTTAGCAGTTTCACTATCTTCTTTCTTTAAATAAACAGTATAGCTTTTAGCTGATGATGAAAAAGTAGTTACAGTTTTTGTTTCAGTTTTAGTTTCAATTGTTTCATTCATCCATGATATTTTTATGGAATTATCGTATTGAACATTATTTCCTGGATTAGTAAGATATGCATTATAAGTAATGGTATACATATTTGTTTCTGGATTTTTTATTGTAATTGTTATGGTATGAGTAGAACTATTATATTCATATGTATAGTCTGTTTCTTCAATTAGTTCTGTTTCATTTCCATTTTCATCCTCAGATATAATTTTTATTGTAGTACCCATTCCTTCAAAAGATAGTGTATCACTAAGTTTATCTTCAATAATTAAATCTGCATTGTTTTCCGACAGTGCTACATGTTGCTCATTTAGCACAATTTTATATCCTGCAATCCATCCATTATCTTGACTTGGTTCTTGATCAAGCACTTTACTAACCATTAACAAAGGAACATTAGTCAAACTATATGCTTCACGAGAATAATAATAAGCACTTGAAGTTTGATC
This sequence comes from Erysipelotrichaceae bacterium, assembly GCA_021201315.1. GTDB lineage: Bacteria > Bacillota_I > Bacilli_A > Erysipelotrichales > Coprobacillaceae > JAJQDJ01. Next base: position 6,885 of record JAJQFG010000101.1, on the reverse strand, counting down.
TGTTCTAATACTCATTAATTCTATATAATTTCTCAATCGATCTGCATCTTCAGCATAACCACTTGTCATAAGAGTTGCCATAATATTTTTTGGCGTTGTATACGTAATTGTTAGAGTAGCTTCACTTGTTTCATACCAACATGCACAATATCCATCAGGAAAAGAAATGGCAGTACAATCACTAGGATCATTAGTTCTATAAACTGTAAATGAATTTAAATTATAATTTGGATTTGAATGATAGGTACAATTTGCCTCATCACAACTTTTACTTCCTATAAGAATATAAAAATTTTTATAAGCACTATCATTTTTTGTCAAAGTAGTATCAAAAGCACCTGTATATGCCTCATAGTAATAATAAACATATTTAGCATCTGCCGCTATAGCTGCTGCTTTTTCTTCATCAGTGACTACTGGATAAGCAGTATATTCTTCACCATCAACAGTAATTGTAATATTCATTGAACTAAAATATTGACTTGTGGCTAAATCAAGCGTATTACCATTAGAATCTTTTACTATATTCCCACTTGAATCAACTATTGTTAATTCATCTTGTAATTGATAAGATGTACATCCATTAGTTGCAGCTGGAAGAATAGTTGTTGCAGACCATTTTACTGATAATTGATCGTCATCACTATAATTCCAAGTCTTTGTAATACCATAATCACCATATTTATTTTGTGTTGAAGCAGTTGCTTCCTTACTATCAACATTGTCTGTTACTGTAACAGTATTATGATAGAAAAGAAGTGAATATTCAGCATCAGGCATCTGAGGTGTGGAAGTATATTGAAAAGTATATGTCCAATCAGAAGACAATGTAATGTTTTGTTGACATGTTGTACAATAAACAGATTTAGGCATAGTATAATTCCAGCTATCATATTTACCATCATTGTTTGAATCAATCCAATTTACATCAGAACCACTTACAGTCCATGTATGTGTTGTACCATCGCTTTCAGTAGCTGTAAATGTAATACCATTACTCATATCACTATCAGAATACCAATGTGACGTATCTAATTTATTTTCATCACTTAAAATATCATAAATTACTACACCTTCAACAGTTTCTCCATCTATAGTATTTGGCGCAGAAAATACACTAGTCCATTGTATAGATGTTTTATTAGTATCTGTAAAAGAAACGCTTTTATTAACATTCAATGCAGTAGATGCTTTTAAAGTATATGTTGTATCACCAATTGTAATTGTTTCACTAGTCTTAGTAAATGTCACTTTTATATCAAATGCAAATATCACATGTGAAGCATTTTTTGCTTCATCATTAAATACCAACGTAACAGTTCCATCAGTACTTACTTCCCACGTTCCTATGACTGTATTATCATCATTGGTTATACTCCTATTATTTGTAGAACCAGTAAAATTAACACCAGATGTAGGAAGAGAATATGTATATGTTCCTGGGTCAAATCCCTTAGATAAATTAACATAAATATTAATTAGATAATCTGTTAATTCTGATAATACAGGATCATCTAATACATTACCATTTCCATCTCTAACACTAACAGTAAATGTACCACCATTACTTGTTACATATGTTTCCAAATCTGTAGTTGAGGTTGCAGTTAGACTAGTCGTTGGTTCATCATCAATAACTGCAATACCATTGTTTCTATTGTTATCATCTTCAGTGTTTGTTGTAGTATTACTTTCATTGTTATCATCTTCATTAATGGATGCAATATTAATTTCGTTACTATTGTCTTCTTCTTCATCTTCTGTAGTTGATACACGAAGTATCGTAAATTCTGAGAAACTAGTGGTTGTAAAAGTTACACTGCTAATAGCATCATCATCGTAAGTAAAATCATCACTAAGATCTTCAATATCACCATTATCTTTAATATGAAGTAATGATGCATCTCCATCACTCGCTAAAACACTATCCTTAAAATCTAACTTTATTTTTGCATTACCATTAATTTCTACTTCATTACCATCATCATCTTCAAAATGCAAATCCATAATTAAAGCATCATCAACTACTTTATTACTATCTTTTTCAGTAATATAATCCTGTACTTTATTAAAGATAGTTGTATATTGTGAATTAGTAGTAATTTCTTCAATCACAAATGTATATGAAGAAGGTAGTTCTTCACTTAATGTTACAGTGGCACTAATGTTACCACTTGTGCTAGTAAAAACAGATGTTGTTTCTATGACTTCTTCTGTTTCTTCAACAATTTCATTGGTTTCTTCTTCATCAATAGTCTCATCAACTATTTCTTCATCCGTAGTTTCTACAACCTCTGTTGTTTCATCTTCATCTACAGCAAATGCATTATCATTTGCAAGATATTGAATTTGTCCAAATAGCATCATCAAAGCTAATAGAAGTACAAATAATTTTTTATAATTTCTCATTTTTCATCACTCTCCTTTCATATATTAGGTTGTATTTTAGCAAGTTGTTTTCTTGTATAGTCGATTTCCTCATGATAGGAATCATCAATATTAATTTCTAACTTTGTTAGACCAAACATATTCAATAGTGTCATGATATTGACATCATTGTTAATACAATTGCTTTTACAAGTGTTTCTCAAAATAGAATAACTGACATTCATACCTAATTGAGTACCTAGTATTTTAAGTTTATTTTCATAAGTCCTTTTTACAGGAATTCTAAATGTTCTAGTTAATAAGAATAAATCAGGATAACTATATTGAATATATTGTCTTAAATAATCAATCATAAATGGTTGTAAAACGACTTGTCGTTTTTCTGGCCAGGACAAATCAACAACTTGTACTAATGTTTTGGATTCGTTATTTTTTCTATTGACGACTCTTTCTGATTGTTTATTCACATCAATATAACCCTCATCCAAATGAATATCTTCTATTTTCAATGCACAAATTTCACAACATCGTAAACCTGCATATAATGCTAATAAGATTGAAACATTCAAAGCATTAACATCTAACATACAATATTGAAATAAAATATCTTCTTGTTCTTTATCAAGATTTCCTAAGGTTTTTTTCTCACTTTGTATATGTAGTATAATCTTAGTAAAATCAATAGATGGATAATCATATATAACATGTGCAAAATCATATATCGAATTAAGTATCAATTTAATGAGTTTCACCATATATCCAGATAATCCTTGATCATATAAAGCATTAAGATAATCACTTATCTCATTGGTATTTAGTTGATCCATAGGATATTTTTGAAATAAAGGTAAGATGTATTTATTGATAATAGTCTCATATTTATCATATGTGATGGATTTTACCGTTGTGACTTTGGTATCTAGCCATTGTTGACATATTTGACGTTCATCAATCATCATATTCTCTCCTTTCTATCATTTTGTTATGGGCAACTGTCAAAAAGTATACATATTGACAGTTACTGATTGTGCATTTTTGTGTACAACGATGAGGGTGTTTTGTTTACAGAACACAAAATTTTTTGCCTAATAAATTGCGTTAAGTATTGATTTCATGTAATTTTTGCCTTATAATAAAAACTAGAATTGGACTGTCAAAAAGTATACTTTTTGACAGTATTTTTATTTTTTATCTAAATATATAGGTTGAATATTTAGAATATTTATAAAAATAAACGTTTATTGAATTGCATACAAAGATTATTTATATAAAAATATGCTATATGTAATCAGCTTATCCCCTCCTCATAGATACTCTAACACAATCAAAATGCATAATTTGTCGAACTAAAAAAATGATGCTAAGCATCATTTTTCTTTGGCTGTCTGATAATAAATTGTTTCAGAGCTTTTAAATCTAGTGGATATAAAGGATAAAGGTAAGACATACCTAGGGGTTTTAAATGAGCTAGATAAGTCCATAGAATAATATTAAATATTATAAAACCATAGATATTCAAAAACATAATGGTGATAATCATCATGACTTTAATATATTTATTAGTTAATGATAATTCATAGTTTGGTGTGGCAAAGCCACCCATTGATCCTACGGCACAAAATAGTAATATTTCTTCTGAAAAGAATCCTAAATCTATCGCAAATTCACCTAATAATAAAGCGGCAATGAGTCCCATGGCATTGGATACGGATTCAGGTGTATGAATTGTTGCAATGCGTAATAGTTCTATGGATAGTTCTACGAGTAGTACTTGAATAAAGAATTTATAGTCCCATTGTAAATAGGATACAGTTAATATCCATATAGGTACAAGATAAATAGATAATAGGACCGCAGATAAACGTATTAATCTAATAAATGTGCCAATTAATGGAGTTTGACGGTGTTCTTCTACATGTTCTAGTATTTCAAATAAGGTTGTAGGTAGCATTAAAACAGAGGAAGAGGTATCACATATGATAGCAATATAGCCATGTTGGATGTGGGTTGAAACAATGTCTGGTCGTTCACTGTATCTGACAAGGGGAAATGGGTTGTATCCTTGATCTAATAGTAGTTCTTCGATGGCTCTATCGCTCATGATGAGTTCTGGTACTTGGATGTTTTGGATACGTTTTAATAATTCATTAAGAATGTTTTGATCTACCTTATCTTCTAGATAAACGACTGCAATATCCATAGGATTTTTAGTGCCAATGGTTTCTTTATGAAAACATAGTTCTACAGATTTAATACGTCTTCTTATAAGTCCTGTATTATTAAGGATGGATTCATTGAATCCATCTTTAGAACCTCTGACACTTTTTTCTGTTTCTGGTTCTTCAATGGAACGATTGGGATAGTTTTTGGTATCCATGACATAGGTTGTTTCATTATCAAATAAAGCACAATTACCATTCATCAATGCATATTGAATTTTATCAATTTCATTGGTTTGAAGAATTTCTACATCACCCATGTTTAAACAATTCTCTAAGTCTTTGCCTTGATTGTTTTCAATACCTTCAATAAGTCTAGAAATAAGCGTATCATCGGATAAAGAAGATATAAAATATAAATAAATCAATCTTCCTCTAAAATTTAAAATACGCTCCTTTAAATCATAAGAATTATTCATGATTTTGGTTTAAAGATAATTGCAGCTAAAAAGGCAAAGAGAATAGCTGCACTAATACCTGCTGCCGTTAAATCAAAAATCCCAATAAACACCCCAAAAACACCATATTCTTTGCTTCCGGCCATTGCAGCATGCATCAAAGAATGACCAAAGCTTGTAATAAGCACCATCGCTCCAGCATGAAAAATTTCAACCAACCTATCATAAATATGAAACAAATCCAAAAAAGAACCAATCACCACAAACAAGCTCGTAATATGTCCTGGTGTTAACTTTGTATTATCATAAATCATTTGGGCTATCATACAAACAAAACCAGCAAACAGAAATGCTAAAACATAATTCATTCCACAACCTCCAAACTCATAGCATGAGCAACTGCAGGAACACTTTCCTTTTGAGCACTCATAATTGGTGACAACAATGCTCCAGTAGCAATCACTAATAGATGCTTGATATTCTTTTGTTTTAACAATGGATATAAATACCCCATCGTAACTAAAGCACTACAAGCAACGCCACTACCACCTTGATAAACATTTTGTTTAGAAGCATCATATAACAAACAACCACAATCATTAATATTAATTGTATCAACATGATCTTGTCTCAACATTTCTTTCAACAACTTCAAACCAAAATGCGACAAATCCCCTGTCACAATCAAATCATAATCATCCACACATCTATTTAATTCTTGCATATGCTTATTTAACGTATCATAAGCCGCAGGTGCCATAGCTCTACCCATATCATTAGGATCCATCTGTTGATAATCAACCACCCTACCTAAAGTAATCGCCTCGATGCGAATATCACCCTTTTCCTTACTTAGGCAAGTCGCTACACCACCAGTTGCTGTAAAAGTAGACATGTTTTTCTTTTGCACACCATATTCCACTGGATAACGATATTGTCTTTCAGCTGTGGCATTGTGTGATGACACCAAACTCATGGCATTTCTTACAACCCCACCTTCAATCAGCAAGGCTGCTAAAGAAAGAGATAAAACAAAACTTGAACAAGCACCATAAACACCAATAAAAGGTTGATCTAAATCCCTCGCAAGATAATGAACCGTTGTATTTTGATTCATTAAATCACCACCCAAATAAATATCAATATCACTACTCTTTAAATTCATCTTATCCAAACAAATATCCAAAGCATCTCTTAACATCCTTCTCTCAGCTTTTTCAAACGACTTTTCATGGCAATAATGATCCTTATAATACTTATCAAAATACTTACCTAATGGTCCATTATGTTCTTCTCTACCACATACAGTTCCATATTGTTTAATATAAACATTATCCAATAAGTGTGAAGACATAACGAATCACTCCTAACAAGGTACTACTCACAATCCCATAAGTAATTACTGTACCACCTAATTTAAACATATTCGCCCCTATACCTAATATCAACCCTTCGCTTTTACTATCCAAAGCAGCAGAAGTCATACTATTCGCAAAGCCAGTAATAGGAATAAAAGTCCCTGCCCCTGCATGTTTTGCTATATTATCATATAAACCTAATCCAGTTAATAAACAAGCTATAAACACCAAAGTAATACTTAACATTGGTGCTGCTTTCAATTCATCAATATTATAAATATTCATATATAACTCTAAGATAAATTGTCCAATAGCCCCAATAACTCCTCCATAAATAAAAGCATTGATACTATTTCTGATTTTATGTGACTTCGGTTTGATATGATCAGCTAATTGATTATACTTTTTTATATCCATTTTTATCACCTCTTAAATATGTTTCCCAAAATCAATCATTTTATGCTAGAATCTCATTTTTAACAGTTAAGGTATATGAAAATTAAAATAGTTCCCATAAAAAGG
>JAJQFG010000035.1 GCA_021201315.1 Erysipelotrichaceae bacterium | reverse complement strand
ACATTCAAATTTAAACCTGGTCTCAAAAAACCACGTTAAAATTTAATATATCAAAAAAGAAGGAATCCATCCTTCTTAATCAATTAATTGAAATATTGCATCCCATATTTCTTCAACGCCAATCTTTTTTAAAGCCGAAAAACGTATAAAAATATCGTTATTATCAAAGTCTAAAGTTGTTTTTATTAATTTTTCATTCTTTTTCAAATCATTTCTTTTAATTTTATCTTCTTTAGTAGCAACAACAATCACAGGAATTTCATAATATTTAGCATATTGATACATTTGAATATCATCATTAGTAGGTTTATGACGGTAATCCACAATCAAAATAAGTCCTTTTAATTGTGATCGCCCTCTAAGGTATGTATCTATCATTTCACCAAAACTTTCTTTGATTTTATCACTTACTTTGGCATAGCCATAACCAGGAACATCAACCAAACAGATTTCATCATTAATATTAAAGAAATTTAAAGTTCTTGTTTTACCAGGTGTTCCAGATACTTTTGCGAGACCATTATGATAACAAATTGTATTAATTAATGAAGATTTACCAACATTACTACGACCAGCCAAACAAATTTCAGGTAAATTATGACTTGGCCATTGTGATTTCCAAGCAGCTGATAAAATATATTCAGATTTATTAACTTTATACATATTTTCCTCCTAAAAAAGGATAGTTTAAACTATCCTTATTTCTCTAATGCATTTTCTAAAACTGTATCAATATGATCAGCTAAAACAATATTAAGATCTTTTTGTACAGATTCTGGAATATCATCAATATCTTTCTCATTATCTTTTGGAATAATGATTGTTTTTATACCACTTCGATGAGCAGATATAGATTTTTCTTTTAAACCGCCAATTGGTAAGACTTCACCACGTAATGTTATTTCACCCGTCATAGCAACATCATCTCTAACAGGACGATTACTAAAGGCAGAAAGAATTGCTGTTGTTAAAGTAACACCTGCACTAGGGCCATCTTTTTTAACAGCACCTTCAGGTACATGAATATGTATATCTTCTTTATCAAAAGCAATATTTTCCAAACCATATTTCTTTCGGTTAGCTTTCATATAATCTAAGGCAATTGAAGCTGATTCTTTCATAACATCACCTAATTGACCTGTAATAATAAATTGACCAGATCCATCAAAATGATTTACTTCGATTGGTAAGATATCACCACCATATTGGGTATAAGCCATACCTGTAACAACACCAACTTGTGGTTTATCTAACTTCTTAGTATGATCAAATGGTGCTTTACCTAAATATTCTTCTAAGTCTGATACATCTATTAATAGCTGTAAATCCTTATCCTTTAATATTTTCAATACAGATTTTCGACAAACTTGAGCAATCAATCTCTCTAATTCACGAACACCAGCTTCTCTTGTATAGTGTCTAATAATATACATTAAAGCATCATCAGTGAATTGTAATTGTTCTTGATTTAAACCATGTAATTCCATTTGTTTTTTTAATAAATGACGTTTAGCAATTTCTAATTTTTCTTGTTCAGTATAAGATGAAAGTTCAATAATCTCTAAACGATCTCTTAATGGTTCAGGAATACCACCTAAATCATTAGCAGTAGCAATAAATAATACTTTAGATAAATCATATGGTTCTTCAACATAATTATCAGAGAAAAATGAATTTTGTTCAGGATCTAATACTTCAAGCATAGCACTTGCTGGATCACCTTTATAATCACTAGCCATCTTATCAATTTCATCTAATAAGAACACAGGATTAACAACGCCAGCCTTTTTCATGCTTTGAATAATACGTCCAGGCATAGATCCTAAATAAGTTCTTCTAAATCCACGAATTTCAGCTTCATCACGAACGCCACCTAAAGAAGCTTTTACAAATTTTCTACCTAAAGCACGAGCAATAGATTTAGAAATAGATGTTTTCCCAGTTCCAGGAGGACCTACCAAACAAATGATTGGCGCATTTAGTGAATTAGTCATTTGTTTGACTGCTAAATGTTCAATGATTCTTTGTTTTGGCTTCTCTAATCCATAATGATCTTCTTCAAGAATTCTTTCTACTTCACTAATATCCTGATTATCTTCGGTTTCTTCATACCAAGGAATTTTCATCATCCAATCAATATAAGTTCTAATAACATTAGCTTCACTAGAAGCTAGTGACATCATATCATAACGTTTTAATTCTTCGTTTAGTTTATCTTTTATATGTTGTGGATAAGGCTTAGTAGCAATTTCCTGACGTATATAATCAGTATCATCTTCTTTACTAGGAGTATCACCTAATTCTTCCTTAATCGCACGAAGTTTTTCTCTTAGATAATATTCTTTTTGATTTTCATCAATGCTTTCTTTGACTTTTGTATTAATCTTATCTTCTAATTCATTAATAACTTTTTCTTCTTCCATGCTAGCCAAAACTAGAAGCAAACGTTTATTAATATCACATTCTTCTAATATTTTTTGTTTAGTAGGAACTTCTACATTAATATAATGACCAATCGTATCAGCCAAGGCACCTGCACTCATATTCTTACTTTGTGAAAGATTAGTAAAAACATTTCTAGGAAACATTTGTAAATTACGTCCGAGATTTTTCATGCTATCTCTAATTTTACGTACTAAAGCAATTTCTTCATTTTTATCTCCATAAATATCTTCAAGATATTTTGTCTTTGCAAAGCGACAATCATCATTTTCAATAATATTAAGAATTTGTACACGCTTTTGTCCTTCGACAGTTAATTTGATGGTTCCTTGGTTATCTCTTTTAATACGTCTTTTTATCTTACATAAAGTGCCATATTTATAAATATGATCATAATCAATCTGTTCATCCATAGGATTTATCTGAGATACTAAGACAATATTTTCATCAAATTCATTAACACTCTTATTAATTGCTTTAAGATTAAATCCTCTTCCAACATCTAAAGAAATTTCATGTTCAGGAAAAACAATTACGCCTCTTGTACAAATGACAGGTAAATCTACGACAATATCTACTTCTTCCATAATTACTTACCTCCTCTACAAAGATGAAGTTGTTTCAAAATCCTATTTTAATAAAATTATTCAGCATTAACACCAACACTATTTTCAATAAGTTCAGAAGCTTTTTGAGAAGCAATATCAGCTTTAACAGCATCCATATTGTTAGCAAAAATCTTCTTCATTTCATCAACATCTCTACCATAATATGCTGAAATACCATCAAAATAGTTATCAACATCATCATCAGTAATTTCAATATTTTCTGCCTTAACAACTTCATCTAAAATAAGACTATATTTAACACGTTTTTCAGCTTCTTCACGATAATCTGCTCTCAAATCTTCTTTAGTCTTACCTATAAATTGAGCATACATATCTAAAGTCATACCTTGTTGAGATAAAGATTGTTCAATTTCTTGCAACATTGAATCTAATTGTTTATCAACCATAACATTAGGTACATCCATTGGTGAAGCTTCAATTAAGGCATCACGTAATTCTTCATAGAATTTTTGATCAAATTCACTTTGTTTTCTATTTTTAATTTGTTCATTAATATAAAGTTTTAAATCATCTAAAGTCTCAATACCATCACGATTAATATCCTTAGCTAATTCATCATCGATTTCAGGTAAAACTTTTGTTTTAATTTCATGAACTTTAACTTTAAATGCAACTTCTTGACCAGCTAAATCTTTAGCTCCATAGTCTTCAGGGAATGTTAAATGAAGATCTTTTTCTTCTTCATTACTCATACCTATGATTTGTTCTTCAAAACCAGGAATAAATGATCCTGATCCAATTTCTAGTGTATAATTTTCTGCCTTACCACCATCAAAAGGAACGTCATCCTTGAATCCTTCATAATCAATAACAACACTATCACCATTTTCGACAGTGCCTTCTTCTTTAATGACTAATTCAGCAAACTGTTCTTGATAATTCTTTAATTCACTATCTATTTCTTCATCAGTTACTTCTGCAATTTCTTTAACAACATCTAATCCTTTATACTGACCTAATTCAAACTCAGGAGCAACAGTAGTAGTAAATTTCATTTTTAAAACTTCTTCGTTCATTTCTTCCACATTCGCTTGTGGTTGATCAACTGGTTTAATACCATTATCAGTAAAAATAGCATCATAGCAATCTTGTAAAATAACATCTACAGCATCTTCTAATATTCTACCTTTACCAATTCTAGCTTTAACTAATTTAGCAGGTGCATGACCTTCTCTAAATCCATCAATTTTAACTTGTTTTGCTAATTTGTTTAATGCTTTCTTTTGTGCATTTTTCCATTCATCACCTTCATAAGTTGCAACAATTTCAACTTGGCAATTTTCTAGTTTGTTACAAACTGTTTCCATTTAAACGTCCTCCATTTTTAACATGCTTATTATACATGAAACATATCAATAATGCAACAATTTTTAACACTCTAAATGTAAGAGTGCTAAAATTATTGATTACCAATACGAATCATTTACTAGCTTAGTAGTGAATTATATATATCACATTTTCTTTACTTTGTCAAAGAATCATGTTTGAATCGATGTAATTTTATAAAAGTAATATAAAAATGCACATCAGTGCATTTATAAAACATCAATACGATTAAAATTTAATTTCATTCTTTCAATATCGTCCATTGTACAATAATACATGATTTCTATGTCTTCTTCATCAATATCAATCATTTGTAATGTTGCTACATAATAATGAATAGAAGCAGCAATAATATGATAATCATCTTCATAAATTTCATTAGGATAAACTGAATATAAATAATATTCTAAATAATCTAAGCATTGTTGATATAAGGAAGGATTTTCATCTTCAATATTTTTTTCTAAATATAATCCTATGCCTTGATAAGCATCTTGTTCTAATACTAGAGGCATATAAACAGGATTAATATCATAATATTGATTAAATTTTTCAACTTCAAATTCATCATCAACTTGTTGATCAATAAGAATTTCTAATAATAATGATTTAATAAAGAAATCACGTTTAGGATCATTAAGATAATCTCTAATCGTTGGTAAGATTAGACGAATATTTAATTGTTGTAATTGATCTAAGGCCATATAAATAAGTTCATCATTGGAAGACTTATTTTTTAGTAGTTGTTCGATTTCTTCGATAGAAAATATTTGATTTTTACTTTCTACTTCATATCTTGCTTCTTGTTTATCTAAAAGAATTTGATCATAAGCAGCATTAAATACGTTTTCATATTCATATGGAATATAAGGCATTGATAACTCTTCAATAAGTATGTCAATAGCTTCTTCAAATTCCTGCAATTCTTTTAAAGCTGTAACATACATTGATATAACATCATAATAGGTATCCTTAGCATGGGCTTTAGCATACATACCTTCTTCTTTAGCTTGCTCATATTGTTTCAAACCAATGAGACATACTAATCTTAAATAACGTGTTTTCTCATCATTAATATCTGTTAAATATGACAAAGCTTCCTGATAATCACCATTTTGTATTAAATCTTCAACCATTATAAACCTCCATGATTTTTAAGTGACTGAATAACTTTCATTGTAGGTAATCCAATCACAGTTTCTATGTCCCCTACGATATGATCTACAAATATCCCAGCTTTTCCTTGAATTCCATAAGCTCCAGCTTTATCTTTCCATTCATCAGTTGCTAAATAATCATCTAAATATAATTGAATATCTTTAAAATAAACATCTGTATAATCTATAAAACATTCTAATTCATCGCCATAATAAATAGCTACTGCACTATAAACACGATGATAATCATTGGATAATGATAATAATATTTGTTTAGCATCATCTATATCTTTAGGTTTACCAATGATTTGTTGATTATGATAAACGATTGTATCAGCTGATATAATGATATCATGAGGATATTTTTGATGAATAGGATAAGCCTTTGAAGCAGCAAGTTGCATGATACGATCTTCAATATCAAGATTTTCATTTAAAACCTCATCAATAGAAGAGGCATCGACAATAAAAGCGATGCCTTGTTTTTCTAGTAATTCTTTTCGTCTGGGAGAAGAAGAAGCTAATATAATCATTGCTTATTTTCCTTTTGACGAATTGGTCTTGGTAATAATGCTTTACGTGATACATTAACACCTTTATCAGTAATTTTAGTTACTTTTACTTTCACTATATCTCCAAGTTTCAACACATCTGAAACTTTATTAATACGTTCATGAGCAACATCACCAACATGTAAGAAACCATTGGTACCTTCAAATAATTCCACAAAAGCATACTTATCCTCTACACGGACAACTTTACCATCATAGATTTCTCCAACTTGTGCTTTGCGACAAATATTTTCAATCATCTTTGCAGCAGTATTAATAGCATCTTGATCATAATGATAAATAGTAACACGACCATCTTGATCAATATCAATTTTTACATCATTTGATTTTTCAATGATTTCATTAATAGTCTTACCACCACTACCAATAACATCTTTAATTTGATCAGGTTCAATGTGCATCATATATACTTTTGGAGCATAAGGACTTAACTCTTTTCTAGGTTCACTAATAGCACTTAACATGTTTTCCATGATTTGTGCACGTCCTACTTTAGCTTGCGCTAAAGCTTCTTGCAATATCTCTTTAGTAATACCATCAATCTTAATATCCATTTGTAAAGCACAAATACCATTCTTAGTACCTGCTACTTTAAAATCCATATCTCCTAAATGATCTTCCATACCTTGGATATCAGTTAAAATAGTATAATCATCACCCTTTTTAACCAATCCCATTGCAACTCCAGATACTGGATTAGAAATAGGAACACCAGCACTCATTAATGCCATAGATGAAGCACAAATAGAAGCTTGTGAAGAAGAACCATTAGATTCTAATACTTCTGAAACTAAACGAATCGTATAAGGAAATTCATCTTCACTAGGAATAACCTGAGCTAAAGCTCTTTCACCCAATGCTCCATGACCAATTTCTCTTCTTCCAGGTGATCCCATACGACCTGTTTCACCTACAGAATATGGTGGGAAATTATAATGATGCATAAAACGTTTTTGATCTTCTAAACCTAATCCATCAATTTTCTGATGTTCACCCAAGGCACCTAAAGTACATACTGATAATACTTGTGTTTCACCACGAGTAAATAAAGCAGAACCGTGAACACGAGGTAAAATATCAACTTGTGAATCCAATGGTCTTACTTCATCAATTTTTCTACCATCAGGTCTAATCTTATCTTCAGTAATTAATCTTCTAACTTCATCTTTTTCAAGATCATGCATAACCATTTTAACTTGTTTAATAGTTGCATCATGTTCATCCAAATCAGCATATTCTCTATTTTCAAATATATTAACAATTTCTTCATTTAAATCATCAATAGCTCCATATCTTTCTAACTTTCCAGGAATAGATACAGCTTTAACCATTCTTTCTTTTGCTAAATCAGTAACTTCATCAACAATATTTTGATCTAGTTCAAATAAAGGTATTTCAATCTTTTCTTTACCACAAACTGCGACAATTTCTTCTTCAAAAGCAATTAACTTCTTAATAGCTTCATGACCAAACATTAAAGCATCAAGCATAGTATCTTCATCAACTTCTTTAGCATCTGCTTCAACCATATTAATAGCTTCTTTAGTACCAGCTACTTCTAGATTAATCAAACTCTTTTCCATAAGTTCTGGTCCAGCATTAATTGTAAATTCACCATCAATCAAACCAACATTAACACCTGCAATTGGCCCATTGAATGGAATATCAGAAATACATAAAGCAAGCGATGCACCAAGCATAGCAGCCATTTCTGGTGAAGCACTTTGATCAACTGATAATACTGTATTTACTACTTGTACTTCATTTCTAAATCCATCTGCAAACAAAGGTCTTATTGGTCTATCAATCATACGTGCTGTTAAAGTACCATGTTCACTAGGTCTTCCTTCACGTTTTAAAAAACCACCTGGAATTTTTCCAACAGAATATAGTTTTTCCTCATATGTAACAGTTAAAGGAAAAAAATCAACATCTTTAGGTTCTTTTCCCGCGCATACAGTCGATAAAATCACTGTATCATCATATCTTACTAAAACAGAACCATTAGCTTGCTTGGCTAATTCACCTGTTTCAATAGTAAATTTCTTTCCATAAAAATCTAAATTAAATACTTGTTTCGACATTATACTTCCACCTCATTTTTAATCTTATCTATTATAACACAAATACCGATAATCACAACATTTATTTATAATCCCAACAAAGTTGTAGCAACATTAAAGTAAACCAATAAAGAAATTGCATCAACAATGGTTGTTATAAATGGACTTGCCATTACAGCTGGATCAAAACCAATCTTATTAGCAATCATTGGTAAAGAACAACCAACAATTTTTGCACAGACAATCGTTATAGCAAGTGAAATACAAACTACCGCTGCTACTAATACTGATGTTTGATCTATGATTAGAATTTTAAAAAAATTACAAATAGCTAAAGTAATGCCACACATAATAGAAACTCTAAACTCTTTCCAAATTACTCTTGGTAAATCAGAAAATTCTAATTCATCCAATGATAACGCACGAATAATAGATACAGAAGCTTGTGAACCACTATTTCCACCTGTATCCATAAGCATTGGAATAAAAGCTGTTAAAACAACATAAGCTGATAAAGCTTCTTCAAAACCTGTAATAATCTTACCAGTAATCGTTGCCGATAACATTAACAACAACAGCCAAGGAATACGCTTTTTATAAGTATCTAAAACACTCGTTTTCATATAAGGTTGATCAGTTGGTGTAATGGCAGCCATCATTTCGATATCTTCTGTTGCCTCTTCTTCCATGATGTCCATAACATCATCAACTGTTATAATACCAACCAAACGATTTTCATTATCTACAACAGGCATAGCATAAAAATCATATTTTTGGAATTGTCTAGCAACTTCTTCTTGATCCTCTAAAGTATGTACAGAAATAATATTATCTTCCATAATATCATTTAAAACATCATCAGCATTTGCCAAAATAATCTCACGTAAAGATAAAGCCCCTAACAAATGTTTTTTAGCATCAGTAACATAGCATGTATTAATAGTTTCTTTGTCTTGACCAACATTACGTATACGTTCAATCGCTTCACTAACATGCATATAAGCTCTTAAAGAAACAAACTCTACTGTCATAACACTTCCTGCAGAATCCTCAGGATATTGCAACAATGAATTAATATCTGCACGTGTCTCTTTATCACAAGAAGCCAAAATTTTTTTAACAACATTGGCTGGCATTTCTTCCAGCATATCTGCAGCATCATCAGAATACATTTCACTCATAATCTTATTTGTTTCACGATCAGTTAATGATTCGATAATCATTTGTTCATAATCAACAGGAATATGAGCAAATACTTCAGCAGCACTATCCTTAGATAACAATCTAAAAATACGAACAACATCTTTTCGATTATCAATTGTTTCAATAATTTCAGCAATATCTGCTTCATTCAAATCTTCAAGTAATTCTCTAATTTCATGATATTCATTATCTTCAAGTAACTTCTTAATTTGTAATTCTAATTCTTCAATTTTTTCCATAATAATCCCTCCAAGATATTTTTGCATGATAAAAACTTCGATAACGGCTCACTTTTTTCATTATCTATTCGAATATTCATACAATCACATCCTTTCAAGACCCATGACATTATAACCCATTTAAAATAAACTTGCAATCTAAAAAAATAACATAAATAAAATAAGAAAAGTATTAAAACTTTTCTTATTAATTAAATCTCTTTAATATTTTTTTAGAAACATCTTGAATCTTAGATAATGATTCATCTAAAGATTTTAAAGTTTCACTTATATCATCTAATTGACTATTTAAATGATTAACTTCATTTTTATATTCCTTAATCATATAAATATTCTTTGTCATTTTATCACGATAATCTAACAAGAAAACAGCCAAAGCAATAAAAGCAATACCTAATATAATATAAATAAAAGTCATATCCATCACCCATATGTATTATAGCACATTTAATTTAATTATAAAACATCTTCTATAGTATCAACATGTTCTTCTTCCGATAATTCTCTAACTTCATCACTATCTTCATTAAGAATAGAAAATGCAATATTAGTAGCATGATCACCAATTCTTTCCAAAGAAGCTACTAAATCAGAATATAACATACCTTCCCTAGGCTTGCTTAAACGACGTTTAATATCCCTTTGATAAGTTTTTTTGCAGTTTCTTTTCTTTTTGATCAACATCATCTTCAAGTTTCAATATACGATTTAAATGTTCCAATGATTTATGAGTAAACATATCGATACTTAAACTAAATTCTTCATCAACTAAAACTAATAATTCTCTAATATCTGATTTATGTCCTTCATCCAACTTATATTGTTTTTTATAACAAGTTTCTGTAATATTACCAATTGTTTTAGCAATATCACCTATTCTTTCAATATCAGTAACAACTTGATACATTGGACCTATCATCTCAGCATCTTCTGTAGGAAGCATGGATTGATTAATACGATTTAAATATTCAAATATTTCATGATTCAAAAAATCGATATGATTTTCATTTGTATCAATTTCTTCAAGTTTAGAAACATCTAAATTAAGTAATGATTCAACAGCTAAATTCAAATTATCTTTAGCAATACCAGCCATCCTTTCTACTTCATGAGTACATTGAGGAATAGCAGTTGCTGGTGAATATTTTCTACGATTATCTATATATTGTACATTAAATTCTTTTTCTTCATCTTCACCTGGAATAATAATATAGGTTGCTTTAATAATCCATTTAGTAATAGGAAAACAAATAAGAATTTGGAAACATTTAAAGATAGTATTAGCATTAGCAACGTTCCTTGACATAGTTGCATTTAGGGCTTCACCAGTTAAGTTTTGTGAACCAGTTATAGCCATAATACCATATTTAATCTGTGGCATAAATAGCGCAAACAAAATAGCCATAACCACTGTACCTATAATATTAATTAATAAATGTATCAATGCTGCACGCTTAGCATTTTTCTTACCACCAATACAAGCAAGCAAGGCTGAAATACAACATCCAATATTACAACCCAAAGTAATATAAAAACAAATCTCTAAACTCAATAAACCTTGTGAGGCTAAAACCATAATAACCCCAACCGTCGCTGAAGACGATTGAATCACCGCAGTAAATACTAATCCTATAAGTAATGCTAACATAGGATTTTTAAGAGATGTCAAAATATTAACCACAAATTCTGATTCTTTCATGGACTCCATAGAAGAAGACATTGTACCAAGACCCACAAATAAAATACCAAATCCTAATATTATTTCCCCTATTTTTTGTAAATTAGCATTCCTGCAAAACATAATCATAATAACACCTGTTAATACAAATAAAGGTGCAATATCTGAAAGCTTAAAAGCCATCAATTGTCCAGTAATTGTTGTACCGATATTAGCCCCCATGATAATACCGATAGCTTCATTTAGATTCATTAATCCCGCATTGACAAAACTCACAACCAAAACTGTAGCTGCTGATGAAGATTGAATAACAGCCGTAAAAGCTGCCCCTACTATAACACCAATCAATGTATTTTTAGTCATCTTCTCTAAGATAGAACGCATCTTAGCTCCAGCCACATTTGTAAGCGAGTCACTCATCATCCTCATGCCGTAAAGAAATAAACCTAACCCGCCAAGAAGCGAGAACACCATCGTTGTGCTCATGAATGATCCTCCTTTATTTACATAAGCTGATAATATTATACATGAAAACGTTTTAAAATCATAGAAGAATTTAACATTCGCTTAACT
>JAJQFG010000066.1 GCA_021201315.1 Erysipelotrichaceae bacterium | reverse complement strand
ATAATGTATAATCGTATATATTATATGATTATGTATGCGGCTGTTGGATAACACCTTAAAAGGTGAAATCCACAGGCAGAGTTTATTACTCTGCTAGAATCTCCAGGTTTTAACCAGGAGAGGCTTCAAAATAGTTAAATAACCAGCATTCACAAATAATCCCCATAAAGTTGAAGTCTGAGATTCCTCATAAAAACTTGTTTTCATATTCACTGACGTATCAAGATATTCTCGTTCAAGGAGAGATTCAAATCCTTTATTAAAAGAAATATCAGCATTTTTTATCATTATATTAGAACTTGTATTAATCCAATAAGTATCAATTTCTTGATTTTCAGCATAATTGAGTATAGACCAAGGATTATAGATATCTGTATTTCCAATATGATAGCCATCATACATATCTTTTACTTTTTCATTTAATTCTAAACCATAATATTCTAATAACTCTTTTGTTTCGTCTTCTGTAAATCTAAAATATTGAGAATACTTCTTATCAGCAATTGTACAAATAACAGGGTTGTTTAATTTAGAAAAGATATTTTCTTTGGCTACTCTTTGAATTCCTGTTAACATAGCAAGTTCTAAATATGAATTATCTTTAAGAACAGTTGATAATAATGATGCCAAATCACCATAAATGTTTTCATAAAAATGATATTGCATTAGTTATCTTTGATAAAGTAGCTGTTTCATCTAAAAGTTCTCTTTTGATTGTATTATAACGCTGTTGATTTGATTGACTCATATCTAGATTATCTAATTCAATCTCATAATAATCATAAACGTCTAATATCTGTTCTTTTAAATAAGCTACAACTTTTTCTTTGGTGTCATTAGCATCCTTAAACGTTAAAAATATTGTAGGATATTGATTGATACTGTTCGCATATTCAGTTTTCATGATATTGGTATTTTTAAATATATCTTTTGAATCTTTTTTTATATCAAAAAATTCAGCCATCATAGACATATTTAATGTTTTACCAAATCTTCTTGGCCTTGTAATTAAAGTTACCATTGTGCCATTGTTATCTAGAAAATCTTTAATCATCAATGTTTTATCAACATGATATAAGTTTCGCTCTTTTAGTACTCTATAATCACTAATTCCTATTGGAAGATTTTGTTTCATTAACACCAACCCCTTGTGCTTATATTATAACATAAAGTTAATTTTTTATATAGGTGAAATGAGAGAATAATTCGTTTTATGATAATTGCTTTTTTTAGATTTTTACGTTATAATCTTTTCGCTTGAAAGGAGGCTTAAAAATGAAATTATTTGAACAATATATGTTTAAACCTTTTATTAAAGAAACAATTAATGATTTAAAATTCAAAGAACCTACTAAAATACAAAAAGAGGTCATTCCTTTAGTCTATAAACATCGAGATATTATAGGTATATCACAAACAGGAACAGGAAAAACCCATGCTTTTTTAATTCCGATTATGGATATGATAGATGTTGATCAACCATGTGTTCAAGCAGTCATTACTGCACCTACTAGAGAATTAGCGAGTCAAATCTATGAACAAGCGCAATTGTTTATTAAACATAATAAAGACATCAAAGTATCTTTGATCATTGGGGGTAGTGATAAGCAAAAAGCCATTAATAAATTAAGTATACAACCTCATATAGTTATAGGAACACCAGGGAGAATTAAAGATTTATCATTGGATGAACAAGCTTTAAAAATTACAACGGCTGATATTTTTGTGATTGATGAAGCGGATATGACTTTAGAGTTTGGTTATTTAGAGGATTTGGATGCGGTTTTAGGAAAGATGAAAGATAATCTACAAATGATGGTCTTTTCTGCTACGATTCCCCAAATGCTTAGACCATTTTTAAATAAATATATGCATAGTCCTAAATTGATTGAAATTGATAGTCAATTAACAACATCACAAAATATTTCTCATTATTTAATTCCTACAAAGCATCGAGATAGATATGAAGTATTAAAATCAGTGATGGCTATTATTGATCCTTATATTTGTATTATTTTTTGTAATAAACGTACAGAAGTACAAGATATTGCTCATAAATTAAGAAGAGATGGATATAAAGTAGGGGAGATTCATGGAAACTTAGAACCTAGAGAAAGAAAACAGATGATGCGTCGTATTAGAAATATGGAATATCAATATATAGTTGCAACTGATATTGCTGCAAGAGGAATTGATATTGATGGGGTTAGTCATATTATTAATATGGAATTTCCTAAGGAGTTGGATTTCTATATTCATCGTAGTGGGCGTTGTGGTCGAGGCAAGTATATGGGTGAATGTTATAGTATGTATGATACGAATAATCAAAGTTTGGTAGAAGCTTTAGAAAAGAAGGGCATTCATTTTGAAATGAAAGAACCTAAAGACAATACTTTTGTAGAAAGTAAAGAAAGACAAAGACGAAAAAGTCGTCCTAAACATCAAACAGAGTTAGAAAGTAAAATATCTGGTATTGTCAGAAAACCAACCAAAGTTAAACCTGGTTATAAGAAAAAACGTCAACGTGAAATAGATAAACTTGTTCGTAAAGAAAAACGCCAAATCATTCAACAAGATATCAAACGTCAAAGAAAAGAACGTTATAAACAAGCACAAAGAGAAAAACGTTTAAAAGAGGAAGAAAACTTATGATTATTGGATCACATGTTTCCATGAAAGGCAAAGATATGCTTTATGGAGCTGTTAAAGAGGCATTAAGCTACGATGCCAATACTTTTATGTTTTATACTGGTGCCCCTCAAAATACCTTTAGAAAACCTATTAATCAACTCAAAATTAAAGAAGCTAAAGCATTAATGAATGAAAACAATATTGATATTGATAAAGTCGTTGTCCATGCACCTTATATTATTAATTTGGCCAATACGATAAAAAGTGAAACTTTTGATTTAGCAGTTCGATTTTTAAAGGAAGAAATTAATCGATGCGAGGCTATTGGTATATCTCGTATGGTATTACATCCAGGCAGTCATGTTAAGGCTGGTGAACAAGTTGGGCTTGATAAGATTGTTGAAGGATTAAATATGGTACTAGAACAAAACCAACATGTACATATTGCCTTAGAAACTATGGCAGGTAAAGGCAGTGAGTTAGGTTATAGTTTTGATCAACTCAAGTATATTATCGAACATACAACTTATAACAAGCTTTTAGGAGTTACTATTGATACATGTCATATGCATGATGCAGGTTATGATTTAACAAAGTTTGATGATATTTTAGCTGAGTTTGATGAATTGATTGGTATAGATAAAATTTTGGTTGTTCATGTGAATGATTCTAAAAATCCTATTGGATCTCATAAAGATAGACACGAAAACATTGGTTATGGTTATATAGGCTTTGATACTTTAAATACTATTGTCCATCATCCTTTGTTAAAAGATGTTCCTAAGATACTAGAAACACCCTATATTGATGAACATGCACCTTATAAAGAAGAAATAGATATGTTTAGAAAACAAAAATTTAATGAAACTTTAAAGTAAAAGAAGATTGACATCAATCTTCTTTTGTCGTTTTTAATATTTCCTGTTTTAAAGTTTCAACCATATCTTCTTGTTTAACTTTTCTAACAATTTCACCTTTTTTAATCAGTAATCCTTCTTTAACACCACCAGCAATACCAATATCTGCATGTTTTGCTTCACCTGGACCATTAACAGCACAACCCATAATAGCCACTGTAATATCACTATGGATATTATTTAAGAAATCTTCGATTTCATTAGCCACTGGTATTAAATCATATTGTATACGTCCACATGTAGGACAAGAAACTAATGTAGGCACATTATGAATTAATCCTAATTCTTTAAGCAATGTTTTAGCTACCTTAATCTCTTCTACAGGATCAGCACTTAATGATACACGAATAGTATTACCAATACCTTGATATAACAACGTACCAATACCTAATGAAGACTTAATCGTACCACCTAACTTTGTACCAGCTTCAGTCACACCAATATGTAAAGGACAATCAAATGTTTCACTTGCTAAAGTATAAGCTTCAATGGTTAATAATGTATTAGAAGACTTTAATGATATCGCATAATCATGAAAATCCAATGATTCCAATATATCAATATGCTTCTTAGCACTTTCAATCATACCTTGAGCTGTAGGTTCCCCATACTTTTCTAATATGTCCTTTTCTAAAGAACCACCATTGACACCAATACGAATAGGTATATGTTTTTCTTTACAAGCATCAACCACAGCTTTTACTTTTTCATAAGAACCAATATTACCAGGATTAATACGTATCTTATCGATTCCTTGTTCAATACATATTAAAGCCAAACGATAATCAAAATGAATATCAGCAACCAAAGGTATATGAATACCTTTTTTAATTGTTCCTATACTTTTAGCATCTTCTTGATCAAATACAGCTACTCTTACAAGTTCACAACCCGCATCTTCTAATTGTAATATTTGTTTAATTGTAGCATCTGTATCTTTGGCTTTTGTATTACACATTGATTGAATAATGACATGATCATTACCACCTAATGTTAAATTGCCTACTTTAAATGAATGTGTTTCATTTCTTTTCATATGTATACCTCGCTTTTCTATTATTTTATCATAAATATCATAAAAGTATAGTCTCATTCATAAATTAAAATAGGTGATATTATGATATTAATGATAACAATATTAGAATTCTTGATGGGTTCATGTTTTCATTTTGTGTATGATTATTTTCCTTGTTTTCCTCTTTCATTATTGTTTCCAATTAATGAAAGCATCTTTGAACATCTTAAATTATCTTTATATCCAATGATATTTGTAGATATATATTTATATTTTAAGTATTATAAACAAGATAAACGTATTTTATTTCCTTATCTCGTAGGATTACTTACTTCAATGCTAAGCATAGCTATGATTTATTATTTTTATCATATTGGCTTAAATATTACAAACTTATGGATAGATATAGGGTTATTATTTGTAGCATTACTGATTGGTAATGGTTTTACTTATTTAGCTTATAATGATGGCTGGTATTTAAATCTTTATGTTACGATAGTTATCTTTGTTGTTATCATCATACTTATATCCTATTGGACATATTATCCTTTAAATCTACCAATTTTTATAAGTTAAAAAGCAATGATTTCTCATTGCTCAATAAGTTCTTCAAATTGATTTAATAAATCTTCAAAATAATGGAAAGCATCATCATATAACTCATCCTGTGTAGGATCAACCAACGCTGATTTAAGTAAATCCACAGGATCCTTACTACCACCAGACTTCAAGAAATTGAGATAGGCTTCTTTTTGAGCTTCATCACCTTGTAATAATCGAGATACAACTGCCAAAGCCACAGTCATACCTAAAGTATACTTATACACATAATAATTATAATAGAAATGAGGAATATAGAAACATGAATAACCAACCAAATCATCCATCTTAACATCAGGACCATAATATTCCTGATTCTTTTGATAATACAAATCAGTAATGACTTTTGCAGACATAGGTGTACCATCTTTAGCATAGTTATGTAGTATATCTTCAAACTCTGCATACATTGGTTGTCTAAAGATTAAACCAACACAATTTTCTAAGAATTCATATAAATAATAAGCTTTTTCTTCCTTACTAGTAGCATGTTCTAACATATAATTAATCAATAATGTTTCATTCACTGTAGAAGCTACTTCAGCTACAAAAATACGATAATCACAATTCACTGGTGATTGATTATGACATGATAAATAAGTATGACAACTATGACCTAATTCATGAATCATCGTTGACAATGAATTATAATCACCAATAAAATTCATCAAGACATATGGTCTTGTATCATAGCATCCACTACTATATGCTCCTATACGTTTACCATCATGAGGATAATAATCAATCCATCTTTCTTCCTTAGCTTGTTTGATGATATTAACATATTCATCACCATAAATACTAACAACATCTAAAATAATATCAAAACATTCATCAATGGTATATTTTTTTGTTTCATATTCTACTAAAGGAACATTCAAATCATAATTATACATCTCATCCAACTTTAATATCTTCTTCTTTAAAGCATTATAACGATGAAATAAAGGACGATATTCCTTATTGGCTTTATCTAATATCTTATAAAACAAACTTGTAGGCACATTATCATCAAATAATGATGCTTCTAAAGGACTATCAAACTTTCTTACATCAGCATAAAAAGCATCCTTTTTCATAACACCTGATAAAGTTGTTGCAAAAGCATTTTGATACTTCTTATATTCTTTAAAGAAATGATGATAAGCATCACGTCTAACTCTAGGATTCTTATTCTTTAAAAATTCGGTTAATGTTGCACTATTCAATGTTTGTTTCTTACCATCAACTATAACTGGATCATATTCCAAACGCAAAGCATCAAAGACTTGTTCACTTGTATCAGCAATCGTAGCTGTCTTCGATATAAGTGTTTCCATTTCCTGTGATAAGACATGTGGTTTATTTCTTAATATATCATTAATAGAATAACGATAATCTTCTAATCTTTTGTCTTGTAAGAATGTTTCTACTTTTTCACTATGATTAATCAATGATACACTATAAAAATCTAAAGATGCTTGTACCTGATTATAAAAAGCCATAATTGCTGCATACATTGTTTGATAGTTTTGATTGTCTGGTTCGATATCACAATGAAGATGGGCAAAACAATGTAATTTTTGAATATAACGTGATAATTGAATATAATCTTCATGAAATTTTAAAAAGGCATCAACGTTATCTAAGAAACTATCTTTTTGTTTTATAATATTTTCAAGTAATGTTTTGGCTTTATCTAAATCACTATAGAAATCTTGATCTTCTTTATATATTAAGGATAAATCCCAAGTATCTTTAATATCTATTTCTTCTCTTTTCATAATAACTCCTTTCGTTTTATAATGATAATTTCTTTGCATCGGTTTGTCAAATGATTTAAAAATTTGTTGTTGCTTTTATTTTTGAGATATGTTATTATATGTGGGCACTAGCTAAGTGGCTCGTTGGAGAAACGGTTAACTCACATGCCTTTCACGCATGCATTCGCGGGTTCGAATCCCGCACGAGTCACCATTTTTTATAGGGGTGTAGTACAATGGTAGTACAGCGGTCTCCAAAACCGTATATGCGGGTTCGATTCCTGCCACCCCTGTTTTATTTTTGTCTTTTTTTATATTTGATAAGTTTCACCAGTAGCCATAATGGTGATTTTTTCTTTTATACATCTTACAAACTCATTACATACAATATCAGATGTACAGTGTGCCAAATAAATATGTTTGACATGATTATCTATCATATATTGGATTGTCCTATGTGTAGCCTCATCATTTTCTTTAAGATGAAAACCACCCATAACAGCTAATATTCTTGATTCATGAGTCACTTCTTTCGCATATTCAATTGTATTACAAATACCACTATGAGCACATCCTGAAATCACTACAATTCCTTGATCTGTTTTAATCACAATACCACTATCATCTTCTACTTGATCATCTAAACCATTTCTAGTAATCATTGGAAACTTCAATGCCTCAAAATTGTTGTTTCTTTTTATTTCTCCTAAAAAATAAACATTGTCCATATATTTATAAGGTTTCTTTGTCTCAATCAAATCAAACCTATTCATTAATTCATCATGATTTAAAGAAATACCTCCATATCTCTTAGTACGTTTGCTTTGACGATAGTCACAAGCATTGGGATGCATTATAAGGGGTGGGTGGGAATCAATGTATTCTAACCCATCGCCATGATCATAATGACCATGACTTAAAAACACCACATCAACATCATTGATATTGATATTTAACTTTTCAGCATTCTTTTTAAAATTATCGCTTGCACCTGTATCTAATAACATCTTTTTATCATTATATTCAATATATAATGATAAACCATGTTCATTATTGAATATTGGGTTATGACATCGATTATCATTTAAAACGGTTATTTTCATTATCTCAGTCCTCTCTTTTATATTTTAACTGTATAAGAGTGATTTGTGAAGAAAAAAATAAAATAGGTAAAGGTAGGTAAAAATACAAAAAATACCTACTTTTACCTATTGACAAATAATAATAATAAGATATAATGTATTTGAAAGTAAAGGAAGGTAAAAATATGAAAATTACCTACCTTTAACAAAAGGAGGATCTTAATATGTTATATTCTTATGATGATTGTATAAAATTAATTGGTTCATATCAAAAATTAAATGAAGCATTAAAAAAAGAAGAAATATATAAAATTGAAAAAGGAATATATTCAGATAAAAAGTATGTATCAGAAGTGTCTGTTATTAATAAGAAATATCCCAAAGCAATATATACATTAAATAGTGCTTTCTACTATCATGGTTTAACGGATGATATACCTGAATATTATTATTTAGCTACTCCAAAAAACACAAAGAAAATTAAAGATAACAGAATCAAACAACATTATGAAAATAGTCAAGGTATTGATTTAGGAGTTATTACTATACAATATAATAGTGATACTATTACTACTTATAATAAAGAACGTATGTTTATTGAATTGGTGCGTTATAAAAACAAACTTCCATTTGATTATTACAAAGAGATTATTTCGAATTATCGAAAAATAATAGATAAATTAAATATATGGTTGATTATAGAGTATAGTGAATTATTGCCAAAAAAAAATATGGTATATGAAACATTACAAATGGAGGTGTTATAATGGTTGACAGTGTTTTAGAATTGGTTGAAAAAGAAAGAAAAAAGGGTTATACAAAAGTATTGGCTGATGCAAAAGTATGCCAAGATATTTTATTATATGCCTTGTCTAAAGGACCATTGAGTCATAATGTAACTGTTAAAGGCGGAGTAGTTATGCGTAGTAAGAGCCATAATATACGTCGAGCTACATTGGATTTGGATATTGATTTTATAAGATACTCTTTATCAGATGAATCATTGGATATATTTGTTGACAAGCTTAATTGTGTAGATGGTATTACAATTACAAGAATAGGTGAAATTGAGGAACTGAAACAGCAGGATTATCATGGTAAAAGAATATATATTCAGATTTATGATTCATTGGGATATTCAGTTAATACTAAGATTGATTTAGGAGTACATAATAAATTTGATATTAATCAGGAAGAATATTGTTTCGATATAGCTTTTAATGAAGATGGTGCAAGTCTTTTGATTAATCCGAGTGAACAAATGTTTGTTGAAAAGTTAAGATCCTTATTAAAATTTGGACCTGTTTCTACAAGATATAAGGATATTTTTGATATGTATTATTTAATTGATTATATTGATAAAAAGAAATTAAAAATATGTTTATGTTCATATATTTATCAGGATACTGATATGAAAGAAAATAGTTTGGAAGATATTATAAAAAGAGTGAATTCTACTTTTGGAAATCAATATTATCAAAAGAATATATCTACATCAAATAAGCGTTGGATTGATGAAGATATTAAAGATATCTTTATGAAAATTGAGCTATTTCTGCTATCGATGAAAAATATGATGATTCTACTATAAAAGAGAGAATTGCTCTCTTTTATACGTCAAATATTTTTTCTGATAAATGCTAACTGTATATTACCTATATAAAATACATTTTTGCTTGTATCAATGACAACTCTTGTTGTCATAAACTGTTTATTTTCTACAGCTATAAACAATTGATAATCTTGCTTATCAATCAAATAATATGACTTAGTATTCTTCATAGCATCAACTGTGTTTTCAGCAGGATTTCTTTTCTTATCAATATATGTTAATTGATGTATTGGCGTGTTTGGATAACGCTGCTTAAGCATAGCTTCAAAAGCTATATATTTAGTTTTATATTGATTTTTATCAAAATCATCAATCGTTTTCCCACTTTGTTATGGCTTGTCTAGAAACATGTAAACAATCAGCCAAGGCTTGCTGTAACAAACCCACTTCATTTCTCATCTTTTTAAGTTTTTCTGAAAAATTCATTTGTATTCCTCCTCTTCATTCTATGATAAAACCACAAGCAACTAAACGTAAAATGCTTTACTAATCGTAGCATGTATGGATAATCATAGAATAAAGCAATGAATGAGTTAATTAAAAGCCACGCCTTTTTAGACGTGGCTATTTATATTGTACTATTTTACATTGATGTTTTTTATATTTGGGATGAGTACTATCAGAATTATAACTTATTCCTACCAATATAATCTCATCACATTTCTCAACTTCCTGAACATAGTTCTTGCTAATAATCTGATCAATAGCCGATTCAGGGGTATCGTTTACTTTTAACTCAATAATAATTGCAGGTTCATTACTCATTGGTCTAAATATCATATCACATCTACCTTTGCCTGTTTTATCCTCACGTTTGATATCATAATCATCTCTTGCTTTGATATAACACAACGTCAACAGACAAGCCATACTATTTTCATCGTTGTAATGAAATAAATCAATTTCTTTATCATGAGATTCTTCAATCAATTGAGCTAATATTTCTTCATTTTTATTTAGTGTAGCTTCTAATATACGTTCACTTCTTTCAACAATATCATGAACACCACCCATATTCTTTTGGGCTAAAACTTGTTCATACTTAAGCATAAGTTCATGGTTTGGAACATATAAGCAACCATCATGATAAGTTAAAAATCCGTATATAACCATAGCTGATAATATATTATTTCTAGATTTTAACTCTTTATCTGTAGCAGAATAACCTTCTAGTTTAATTTTAACTGGAATACCTGATACCAATTGAACAATATCTTTTTTAACTGCATCAATATTATTTTTAATACAATCAGCTATTTCATTCATAGGACCAGTTTCTGCCCAATAATTATCACAATATTCATTATCAAAAGCATTATATACACTACGAGGATTAAAAAGCTTTATATTATTTTTAGTATAATAGCCATCATACCAGTATTCTAAATCTTCATATTTCATATATGAATATTGTTGACACAATTTTAAAATTTCATCTTTTGTAAATCCAAAAAATTCGCTATATTTTCTGTCATTGAGAAAATTATATTCTTTAAAATTATTTAACGATGAACCAGATGTATATTTAGCAATAGGAAGTATTCCTGTCATATATGTTAATACTACATAGTTTTGATCCTTAACAAGATCTTTTAAAAAATCTAAGTATTTTTCTTTATCTTTTTCACTTATAAAATCTTTATAAAAAATAAAATCCCATTCATCCAATATAAATATAAACTTATCATTTGTTTTATTAAAGCAATTAAATATACGATCATATGATTCAATATTAATATGATATTGAGAAATTAAATCAGCTTTTAGTCCATTTTTGATAGGGGTAATATAATCATTATATGATGAACAATCGTCATCCATTCTACTAAAATCAATATATATAACATTATATTTATTTATGTGCTTATGATAAGAGGTCATTTGAGATATTTTTAATTTATCAAATGTAGCTTTTGTATCATAATTTTTACAATAGTAAGCCGCTAACATATTAGCATTGATTGTTTTTCCAAATCGACGAGGTCGAGTTATACAAACATCATGACCTAAACCATTGTTAACAGAAGAAGCAAGCTTATCAATTAAAAGACTTTTATCAACATACAAAGGATTATCTGAAATGTTCATAAATTTTTCAACGGGTTCTTTTGTATTTAAATAATACATATCATCAGCTCCTCTTAAACAATTATAAACTATTTATCATATTTTTGCTATAATAATCATTTAAATCATAAAAGAATCAAAAGCGTTATTAGAAAATAAAGCATTAAAATAATATATTAAAACTATAACATTTTGATTTGCAACTTACGTGAATTTGGATATTCGGAATTATTTTCATTATCAGATTTTAAAGTAAGATCTGATGCTTTTCTTGAAAAAGATTATTTATTAGGTGTTTATGGTGATATACCTACATTTGACGATTTTAAAATGAAAGATGGTGAGTAGTAGATAATTCTTATTATCAATGAAAAATATGATGACTCTACTATAAAAGGGGCTGTTACGAAATAGGCTAAATTTACAGCTTGTTTCGTACATCCCTTTT
>JAJQFG010000131.1 GCA_021201315.1 Erysipelotrichaceae bacterium | reverse complement strand
ATGCCTTCTTTTATAATGCGTATTTATTAATGATGCTTCAAGCGTTGACGCTTACTGTTCTTCATCAAATATACTAGTATAACTAATAGAATTAAAACTCATACGAAACACATGATATTTATGATACAAATTATAATAGAACTTTACATCAATATAAACCTGATCTAAACCAAAGCAATTATCCAAACATTTTAAAAATGTTTTTTCATATTGTTTTAAAAACTCCTTAGAAGCAATATTATATATACTACTATCACCTTTCAGTCTTGGTATTTGATAATTTAAAATATAATCTATAAATAAATCCCCTTCCAAATCAAATAGTTTCAAAACTATTTGATTTATTTCATCAATCTTTTTGCTTTTCAATTCATTTGTACAAATATTTTCACTAAACAATATAATAATATCATCCACTTTTGAAACTAATTCATCACTATAAAGATAAGGATAATCCTTTACTTCAGATAAAAATATTTCTTCTCTTTCTACACCAATTGATGAACCAAATAAAAGATTTATATAAGTATACAAAGATGAATTAAGTAAACCTAGCATATTTTTTAATATATCAGATTGCGATAATTCTCCTTTAATACCATTATAAACATCTTTGTATATATATTCCTCATCACAATAAGACGCTTTAATAGAATAATGGGTATCGGTCCATTTTGAAAATAACACAAAAGGCGGTTGAAAAATTTGAAGGCTTCTAGGTCTATGAATTTTTTCTTTATTAAAATAACCATAATTCTTTTTATCAACATAATAATGATCTACAGATTTTTTGGATTTTAAAAGTTTTTTCCAATTAAATGACTTGCATCTTTTTCATCTCCATTATGTGTTTCTATACCACGACTTATAAGAAACTTTTCATTTTGTGATATATCTCCTAAAGTATTATAATGATATAATAACTTTTTTATATTTTCAAAATCATGATATGTACCATATACTATAGTTTTCCATGCCCAATCATTTGCTGATAATAGACCTTGTTTAACATATTTAATATCTTCAGGTTCTATCAATAATAAGTGATAGTAATTAAGTATCTTATGAGGTTTAATACTTATATACTCTATCTTATTATCAAATGTATAAGATGAAGTATTATGAAACGAAATAATTGTTGCAGGTGCGTAGGCACCTTTAAACAACATTTTTCTTACAGAAGACAATTCTGTTATTTTTGTAATAATCGTTTCTTCTAAAAGTCTTTGTCGAAAACTCTTAGATGAACTCTTCTTTTTATACAATATTTTAGAAGGAATAATTAAAGTTATATTTGTACTATCCAAGCATTCTTTATATAGCTTAAACATAAAAGCAATACATATTTCATTATCTGGAAGTATTATATTATTATTTCTCATATATTGAATATAAGATGATTGATTTTGAACTTTACCCCATGGTGGATTCCCTAGCACAAAATCAAAATTGATATCTTTATAAATATGACTAATATTATCATCAAAGAAATCCATTGTTATGAGATTATCATTTTTTAAATTTGGAAATTTAAAGTCATCCAATGTCTTCGTATTTTTAAAATCAAGCATAGTAACATACAATGAAAATATTGTTACATCTATAGCTTCATCGTTATAATCTATACCATAAATATTATTTATTACAAGATTAATCAATTTATCATTGTCATCAATATAACCTTCATTATTAGTATTTTTATCTAATATTAATCTTAGTGCCATAACCAGGAAAATTCCCGAACCGCAAGAAGGATCAAATACTTTGCATTCATTATTATGATTTAAATGTTTTTTAACTGTATCACTAAGAATATAATCAACTAGATATTCTGGTGTATAAAAGGCTTTATCTTTCTTTTGATTATCCTTTCCTAATAAAATTTCATACACATTACTAATGATTTCTATAGGAATAATATTAAAGTCATAGAGTGAAAACAAACTTAATTGACCACTTTTTAATTCTATATCACCAGATAAAAAATCTTTAATATAAATTAAAGCATCATGAGGAATACTAAGAATATCCTCATCATTTGATATTTCAAAAAGATTACCATTGAATTTATCTTTTAAAAATAAAAACAAGTTATATAATTCATGATTATCATCAAAAAATGATAAAAAATATTTTTGATTTTCTTCTACATTATCAGAAAAATCCTTATAACCTATATTTATTCCTCTATCAATTAAATAACGAATAAATAGCACCCTTAGGATCAATTTATAAGCCTTTGTAATATGATATCTATTATTCAATATATCCGTTAAGTATTGTAAATTTTCTATCAAATAATCATTAATCGATTTATGTGTTAGATTTCTATCATACTTTTGCAAATATAATTCATCAGTAAGATTCCAATAATTCAAGAAGCTATAAGTATCTATTTCATTTCTAGATATAGTATCAATAGATACCAATTTTATTTCATTATTAGTAATATTGACATTTTTAGTAGTATAAAGTTTTATACAGCTACCTTCATCAGATAATATAAACGGTATCTGTGAATTCCATAGTTGAACAGCTAAATTATTCTCTCTTTTTTGAATATCATTAAAAAAGACAATTAGTATTTTATTATCTTGAACGTAAAAAGATAAAGGTTTTAAAATTTTTAAAACCTTTTTATCATGATATGATAAGGAAGATTTATCAATTTCATTAAAATAATAATAATTATCAAAATTATCATAACCCATTAAATGTATGATTTCTTTAAAATCCATATACTATCCTCCTCTAACTTATTTTTATTATACTACGGTGTTGATTAATTCTCTATAAAAAATATCAACTACTTAAAAACTCTTCATAAAATAATTTACGAATTCACGCTTAACTTTCTTACATCATTGATTACTTTTGATTTCTCAAAACATTGAGTTTTAACCTTCTTATATACATTATAGCAAATACTAAAAATAATTTATATATGAATTTGGGAATTTTTATTTAAATCCATAAAATTTTAGATAAATCTGTTTTGGTATAAACTTGCTAAAAAACATATAAAATTCTGTTAATTTTATAAAAGTTATGTATAATATAGACGAAAACATTCTAGGAGGAAGAAAATGAATCAATCAGAGTTATCAATTGCAACTATTAGATCTTTGGGTATTGATATGATTAATAAAGCTAAGTCAGGACATCCTGGTATGGTATTAGGTTCTGCGCCAGCTTTATATACTTTATTTACAAAAGAATTAAAGGTGAATCCAAAGGATTCGTCATGGTTTAATCGTGATCGCTTTGTGCTCGCAAGCGGTCATGCTTCTGCATTATTATATAGTTTACTTCATTTATCTGGTTTTGATTTATCAATGGATGATTTAAAACAATTTAGACAATGGAACAGTAAGACACCAGGACATCCTGAATATGAAGTTACTGATGGTGTTGATGCATCTAGTGGACCTTTAGGTCAAGGTATTCCTACTGCTGTTGGTATGGCTTTAGCCGAAAGATTTTTAGCTGAGAGATACAATAAAGATGGTTTTGATATCATTGATCATTATACTTATGCTTTATGTGGTGATGGTGATATGGAAGAAGGTGTTACTTATGAAGGTGCATCTTTGGCAGGTCATTTAGGTTTAGGAAAGCTGATTGTTTTGTATGATTCTAATAAAGTTACATTAGATGGTCCTATTGAATTAGCTTTTAGTGAAAATGTTGAAAAGAGATTTAAATCATTGAATTGGCAGGTTATTACTGTTGATGATGGTAATGATACAGATGCTATTTTAAAAGCTATTAAGAAAGCTAAAAAGAAAGAGAATAAACCAACACTTATTATTATAAATACAATTATTGGCTACGGATCTACTAATCAAGGTACTAGTGCTGTACATGGTGCACCACTAGGCATAGAGGATGGTAAGTATGCGAAATTATCCTATGGATTTGATCATGATGATTTCTTTGTACCTGATGAAGTCTATGATGATTTTAATGAACATGTTATTAAAAGAGGTACAAAGAAATATAAAAAATGGCATAAGCTTTTTGATAAATATGCACAAGAATATCCTAAGTTAGCTAAGGAATTAAATGATGCCATTAATGGAAATTATAGTTTGGATTGTGATGAATTTATGAAAAAATATGATTTTAACTTAAACGAAGCTACAAGAGCTACAAGTGAAAAACTTATTAATCTTATAGCATCACAAAATCCAACATTTGTATCTGGTACTGCTGATTTATCAACTTCTACTAAAACAGTCATTAAAGATGGTGGAACATTTAGTAAAGATAATTATAGTGGTAGAAATATATACTTTGGTATTAGAGAATTTGCGATGGTATGTATTATGAATGGTATTACATTACATAAAGGTATGAAAATATCTTCTGGTGGATTCTTTGTATTTAGTGATTATTTCAAACCAGCACTTCGTATGTCATGTTTAATGAAGTTACCTATTATTATCCCATTATCTCATGATTCTATTGCAGTAGGTGAAGATGGTCCAACCCATCAACCTATTGAACAATTATCAATGTTAAGATCTATGGTTAATATTCAAGTATTAAGACCTGCTGATGCTTATGAAATGTGTGCATCATGGAAAAAAGCTATTGAAACAACCGATAAACCTACTATTCTTGTTTTAACGAGACAAGGTGTTGAAAATGTAACACATGCTACTTATGAAGATGTATGTCATGGTGCTTATATTGTTTCAAAAGAAAAAGAAAGATTGGATGGTATTTTAATAGCAACTGGTAGTGAAGTATCATTAGTTATTAAAGCCCAACAACAATTATTACAACAAGGTCAAGATGTAAGAGTTGTATCTATGCCATCTATGGAATTGTTTAATGAACAAAGTGATGAGTATAAAGAAAGTATTTTACCTAACAATGTTAGAAAACGTTTAAGTATTGAAATGGGATCTAGTTTTGGTTGGCAAAAATATGTTGGTTTAGATGGCAAATCACTCGCTATTGATAAGTTTGGTAGCAGTGCACCAGCGAATGTTGTGATTGAAAACTATGGATTTACTGTTGAAAATATTGTCAAAACATACATGGAAATTTAAAAAGGATAATTCGATTATCCTTTTTCATTTAGATCTAATTCAACTAAATTACCTTGGAGCATTATCCAAGGAATATAGCATAATAATACAACATATTCAATATTCGAGAAGTCATTATTTTCAAGTATAATACATATAGTATAATATAAGCCTATACAAACTATTGCAAATATTAATGTAATAGTTTTTTCTTTTTGACTAAATATATCCATCATAAATTCCGATATGTTTTTAGTTTTCCCATTGATATATGTTATCAAATATGTGATAAGTATAGGAAATATACTTACTAAAATCATTGCATTTTGTGATGCCATTTTTACATATAATTGATTAATCACAAATATACAACCTATAATAATAGCATTAATATAAGATTTGTTTTTCATATTCCTCTCCTTTTATAGCTAAAGTATACCCATTTTATATTTATTCAACTATCAAGAAAGTGTTAAGAAAAACAATAATTTTAGTATTAAAAAAGGTATTACCTAATGTAATACCTCTATTTTTCCATCCAAGATTGATCATTTGGATCTTTCTTCCATGCTTTTAACTTTTCTAAATCACTACTTTCAATATAATTATTATCAATAGCAACCTCAATAAGTTCATCATAATTTGTAAGCGTATGGAATGTACAATCCTTATTATTGAAGTTTTCTGTTGCTTTAGGTAAGTTATATGTAAATATGGCAACCATACCAATAACATCACAGCCTGCTTCTCTTAAAGCATCCACACATTCTAATGAAGATCCTCCTGTAGAAATTAAATCTTCTACCACTACAACCTTCATACCTTCTGTAACTTTACCTTCAATACGATTATTACGTCCATGAGACTTAGCTCCTCCACGTACATAACCCATTGGTAAATCTAAAATATCAGCTGTTAATGCTGCATGAGCAATACCAGCAGTTGCTGTACCCATTAAACATTCTGCTTCTGGATATTCTTCTTTTATTAAGTTTGCTAAACCTTGTTCAATATCATTTCTTACATTAGGATATGATAATGTTAAACGGTTATCACAATAAATAGGTGATTTAATACCACTTGCCCAAGTAAATGGATCATTAGGTCTTAAAAAGACAGCTTTAATATCTAATAAATCTTTTGCAATTGTTTTCATTTATATTCTCCTTGAAATTGTCTATATACTTCTTTATATGTTTCTACTGGATTACTTGCTCTAGTAATTGTTCTACCAACAACAATATAATCAGATGTTAAATCTTTTGCCATAGCAGGTGTTGTTACACGTTTTTGATCATTCACGCTATCACTAGCCAAACGAATACCAGGTGTTACAGTTAAAAAGTCTTTTCCAACATTTTCATGAATAACCATAGATTCTAATGGTGAACATACAACACCATCTAAACCAGCTTCTTTAGCATTTTGCGCCCATTGTAAAACAACATCTGATAATTCTTCATGAATCAATAATTCATCATCTAACACTTCTTGATCCAATGAAGTTAAACAAGTAACAGCTATACATAAAGGTCTTTTATCTCCCTTGCATCCTTCATTTAATCCATCAATAGCAGCTTTCATCATCGCAATACTACCTGATGCATGAACATTAACCATATCTACATCTAATTTAGCCAATTGTTTCATAGCACTTTTGACTGTATTAGGAATATCATGTAATTTTAAATCTAAAAATATTTTATGGCCTCTTTCTTTAATCAACTTAATCATTTCAATCCCTTCACCATAAAATAATTCCATTCCTACTTTAACGAATAGTTTTTCATCTTTAAATTTGTCTAAAAACTCTAATACTTCATCTTTTGTCTGAAAATCTAATGCAATGCATATTCGACTATCACTCATATCTGTCCTCCAATAATTTTTTAAATTATAGCATAATATATAAAAAAAGCAATCATGTTTCATGCAAATTAACATTCTACAATACACAGATAATTTTAATTATTTTATTCATCCATTTAAATTTATGCTATACTATATCTAATAATACTAACATAAATAAACAAAGAAGGCTTAACTATGGAAAGAATTGTTGATGTTGCTCAGTATGTTTATGATTACTATTCTGATATTTCAAATGAAAAAATTGATGAAATGAAATTACACAAATTACTTTACTTTATTCAAAGAGAATCCTATGCCATCCTAAATGAACCAATGTTTGAGGAGAATTTTGAAGGTTGGATGCATGGTCCTGTTTCAAAAGATATACGACTTAATTACGACATAATTTGTGGTATGGTATGTTCTACTAAACCAATTTCCGAAGATAATGCATATATAGTCAGAAATGTTATTGAAATGTATGGACATTATGATTCATGGTATTTAAGAAATCTTTCACACAAAGAAATTTCATGGAAAAATAGCCGTATTGGATTAAAAAATAATCAACCAGGAAATAGAATAATAAATAAATCCGATATTGCAATAGATGCTCGTAAGGTAAGACCATTTGATTATGTGTGGGGCATGTATTATGATGAATTTGATGATTTAGAGGATTAAATATGACTGATTTAATAGGTAAAATTGTTAAAATTAGAACACCATTTTATAATATCGATTCCAAAAAAACTGAATTTAAATCACGTCCTGAACTTGTTATTGGAAATTATGGGTCAACCGATAACGATTATATTGTATTACCAATTTCAAAAGTATCAAATAAGCGCATGAGACATCCAGAATATGACTTAGCTATTGATCCTTCTCTTTATCCATTAGCTCATTTAACAAGTTTTAGTTATATTAGATGCCATAAACAAGCAACGATAAATCGTACAAATATAAGCAATGTCATTTGTGATTTTAAAGAATTATATGAAAATAAATATATTGAAACATTATTATTGCTAGAAAAATTTGATAAAGAAAAACTAACTGATGCGTTATAAACTTGTATATATGCAAGTTTTTTATATTTAAAAAGCTAGATTACTATCTAGCTTAATAACATTCTATCATTGACAAATTCATGTCCACTGGCTTCTTCAAATTTCTTTAATAAATCAGCCACTTTAAGATTCTTCTTCTCTTCGCCTCTTACATCATAAATAATACGACCCTCATACATCATTATAAGACGATTACCAACATCTATAGCATCCTGCATATTATGCGTTACCATCATAGCAGTTAAATGTTGTTCATTAATGATTTCATTTGTTAGAGTGAGAACTTTGGCACTAGTTGCTGGATCTAAGGCAGCAGTATGTTCGTCTAATAAGAGTAATTTAGGTTTTTGTAATGTAGCCATTAATAATGTAATAGCCTGTCTTTGACCTCCTGAAAGCAATCCTACTTTCGTTGTCAAACGATCTTCTAAACCTAAACCTAAAGATTTAACAGTTTCATAGTACTGTTTCTTTTCTTCTTTAGTAATACCCCATCTTAAACCTCTTTTTTGACCTCTACGTTTAGCCAAGGCAAGATTTTCAATAATCTGCATATCTGATGCTGTACCAAGCATTGGATCTTGAAACAAACGGCCAATCTTTTGTGCTCTTAGATATTCTGGTTGTAATGAAATATCTTCACCATCTAAAGTAATAATACCTGAATCCATTGGAAACAACCCTGAAATCATATTCAATAATGTAGATTTACCAGCACCATTACCACCAATAATGGTTACAAAATCACCATCATCTAATTCCAAACATATTTCACGCAATACTTTCTTTTCATTAACAGTTCCAAGGTTAAATGTCTTACTTACATTTTCTAATTTAAGCATCTTATTTATCCTCCTTAGCTGTTAATTTATGGTACATGGCAACTTGTTGTCGTTTGGATAATATCGTTGGCACTGTTAAGGCAATTCCTACAATAATTGCAGTTAATAACTTCAAATCATCTGTATTTAAACCAATCTGTAATACCAAAGCAACGATGCATCGATAAATCATTGAACCAACAATTACTGAACATAATGTTAAAGCAAAATTACTCTTTTTAAATCTAAAGATCACTTCACCAATAACAATACTTGCTAAAGCAATAACAATTGCTCCAGTACCAGCTCTAACATCACTAGCTTGCCCATATAATGTATTTAAAGAACCAGATAAAGCTACTAAAGCATTCGCTAACATAAGACCAAGTAATTTCATCATATCAGTATTAATACCTAAAGATCTAGCCATTTGTTCATTATTACCAGTTGCTCTAAATGCAGAACCCATCTCTGTTCCAAAGAACCAATAAAGTAAAGCAATAACTATAATAACAAATGTTAAAGCAATTGCTAAAGCCACATAATAACGACTAATGCCCCAATTTTTAGCAAGTGTTGCAAATAAAGTATCAGCAGTCGTTAATGGTAAATTAGCACGTCCACCCATGATTCTTAAATTAATTGAATATAAGCCAATTTGAGTCAGGATTCCAGCTAAAATAGCTGGAATCTGACATTTTGTCAGTAACATACCTGTTACAAAGCCTGCTAATGCACCTGCAGCCATAGCAAGTAATACAGCAAGCAAAGGATGGATACCATTTAATACGCACACAGCGCAAACAGCACCACCTGTGGCGAAACTGCCATCAACTGTCATATCAGCAATATTCAATAGTCTAAATGTAATATAAACGCCTAGTACTAAAAATCCCCAGATTAATCCTAAATCAATAGCGCCTAAATACGTATAAAATAGTCCCATAAGCAAACCTCTATTCTACAAATGTTGCATCAGGATAATCTTCTTGATTAATAGTAATACCACATTTTTCAGCAATTGTTAAATTAATAACAACTGTACAATCTTCAGCAGCTAAATATTCAACTGGTGTTTCAGCAGCAGTTGCTTCACCATTTAAGATTGCTAAAGCTTGTTCACCAGCTTTAACTCCACAGTTGTAATAACTAATACCATAAGTTGCCAAACCACCATTAGAAACCATACCTTCTTCACCAACAATACAAGGAATTTGATATTGAGAAGTAATAGCTTCAACACTACTCATATAAGTAGCTAATAAGTTATCAGTAGGAATATAAACAACATCGTGATCATCACTAGCAATTTGATTAACAACAGCATCAATATCATTTGTATCAGAAACTGTATAAACCTTATATTCTAATCCTAATTCTTCAGCTTTTTCTACAGCAATATTGCCTTGGAAAATAGAATTATCTTCACTACCACAATATAAAATAGCAACGCTTTGAGTATCAGGTAATAATTCCATCATCAAATCAAATTGATCTGCTACTGGAGTTAAATCTGAAGCACCAGTAACATTTCCACCAGGAGCATCATTACTTTCAACCAATCCAGCAGTTTCATAATCAGTAATAGCAGCACCAACAATTGGAATTTCAGTAGTAGCAGCTTGAGCAGCTTGAGCTGCAGGAGTTGCAATAGCATAAATTAAATCATTACCATCATTAACTAACTTATCAGCAATTGTAGTACAGTTAGATTGATCTCCACCAGCTACTTGATAATCAATATTATCTTCGCTAACACCTGCTTCTACTAAAGTATCTTTAAATCCTTCATAAGAAGCATCCAAAGCATCGTGTTGCATATATTGGATAACACCAATCTTTACACTTGATAAATCAGCTGATGATGAAGAATCATCTGTTGAACTACATCCAGCAAGGATTAATCCTAAAGCGACTAACCCTGTTAACATTTTTTTCATTATTCTTTTTTCCTCCCTTTTCTACAAATAAAAAAACACTCATCCATAGAGGACGAGTGATCGTGGTACCACCTCAGTTTGTCATTACTTTACAGTAATAACCTTCATAAGCTCTATCAAGCTCTTCATAAGTAACGTTATGATGACGGCTGCCCCTTATCAAAGCAACGACTCCGTGGTGAATTCAAAGCCCTTCAACGTATAATTTTCACCAACCATTATATCTCTAGTGTCTCAAGAACTTTTACTATGTCACATCAATGTCTTTGTTTGTATGTATAAGTTAATAATACTCAAATGATAAAAGTTTGTCAATATAAAACTTAATTTTAAATTGAAAAAACATCAAATCTCTGTTTAACATTCATATCTACCAACTTGGGCTATGATCCTCCGCTTTATGAAGTAATATCTTTTTTGATAAAGTATATCACAAAGTTCTATATCATTTTTCTTTTTCAATATAATACAAACAATTCTTTTCTAATACACAATAAAATATCTTGGTATAATCATCAATACCATGTTTCTTTAACAGTTTTATTAGCCAATCTTCATTACGATTCATGAGTTTTAAAGCAGAATAATTGATTTCTCCATTATTGATGAGTGATTCAGGTAATTCAATTTGACTATTTTTACTTTCAATAATCGATAATTCTCCATCTATCTCCATAATCGCAAACTCCACTTCTGATAAAGATCCAATACCTTGTTCACGTAAATGATGACATAAATCATCCACTGTATAATTTAATGCAGCCATCTTTTCTTGATTCAATTTTCCCTTATACACTATAAAAGTCGGATGCCCTTCTAAAGCAACCTTAATCCTCTTATTCTTCATAGCAATATAAGTACATATCTTATCCAATACAACAATCACCAATACAGCTAATGCTGATTGTATAAAATCAACTTCATCATTACCAATAGACATTGTTACTAATTCACTAATAATCAAAAATACAATCAAATCAGCAACTGATAATTTACTCATTTCTTTCTTACCTAAATATCTTAAAACAATAATCAAGAAAAAATAAGCAACCACACATTCTATAAATATTTCAACATATTTCATAAAAAAGTCTCCTTTACATATAATGGATTAGGAGGACATATGAAACAAACAATACGTATATATTTCATAACCATATTATTATTTCTTATTCCCTTTATCGCTATTTCATTTATTTTAGCCATTCTTTCTTATTTCATGCAGATAAATTTTGATATTCTTATACAAGTATTATCTTATTTGATTTTAATTATATCAGCTTTATATTTTACTTCTGCATTAACATATCATCGATTAAAACATTGTTTGATATTTGCATTATTTTATTTTTTATTAAGTTTATTAATTCATTTAGGTAATCTTCATTATGTTCATTTATTAGTTAAACCTTTATTATTTATAATAGTAGGTTTAATTAAAGAAATAAGAGCAAGAAAAAATGAAGTGATTTTGTCAAGTAGACAATTTAAATAATTAAAATGATTTGCTATT
>JAJQFG010000078.1 GCA_021201315.1 Erysipelotrichaceae bacterium | reverse complement strand
AAGAACATTGATTCCAATATAACAATCTATTCATCTGTAGATATTAGTAACCTATCATTATTGAATAATCAGTTACTGGATGGTATTACCCAAATAACGATTGTACTTACTGTTTGTATCTTTGTACTGATTATCTATGATAAAAGTAAGGATATAACAGAAAGAATCAATGAGTTTGGATTGTTATATGCAAATGGTTTATCATTAAAAGATATTATAGGTATTATCATAAAGGAATCACACATTTATGTAATACTGACAGTAGGCATATCTCTGATATTATCCATACTTGTTGTAGAGGTATTATATCAGTTAGAAATACTAAAGATATTGGAATTGGTAGCTATAGCATTTAGCTTTTATGTATTATTACTAGCGATACCAACAATTGCAGGATATATAATACTTAAGAAGAATAGTATTATTAATTTAATTCAGTCATAAAACAAATTCTATACATTAGATTTTGAAACAGATAATAGTTAAGGAAGCATATGAAATGCTTTCTTTTTGAAAATACTTTAATATCATTCAAATATTAATACCAAGAGGAGGTATGCATATGCTTGAACTTAAAAACATTTATATCAATTATGAGCATCTGGTTTTTGATCATACAAATTTCATATGTGGTTCTCAACAAATAACAGTCATTTCAGGAAACAGTGGAGCTGGCAAGACAACTCTATTAAATCTTTTATATAATTGTAAAAATGACTTTTGTGATTATTCAATCAATTATCATAAACCTAATAGAAATGATTTGTTAAATATGTATTACTGTAAACAAGAACCATTATTTGAAGAGCATCTAACAGTTCAGGATAATATTAATTTATTGTATGATATTTATAATATTGAACGTGATATTCAATTGGAAGAAAATATATTCAAAGCATTAGAGCTGGAACATACATATCATTTTTACATTAATAGCTTATCTACAGGCGAAAAGAAAAGATTGACACTTGTTTGTGCCATCTTATCAAAAAGACCTATTGTGTTACTAGATGAACCAACAGCATCAGTTGATAAAAAGATGAAAC
The DNA here is from genome assembly GCA_021201315.1 of Erysipelotrichaceae bacterium. Classification (GTDB taxonomy): domain Bacteria; phylum Bacillota_I; class Bacilli_A; order Erysipelotrichales; family Coprobacillaceae; genus JAJQDJ01. The sequence goes on along the minus strand of JAJQFG010000078.1, from coordinate 11,476 downwards.
AAGCAATGATTCAAATCATTCAAAAGTATTTAAAAGATAAAACTGTTATTATTTCTACCCATGATAATGATATATTAGAAATCGCTGATGTTGTTTATCATATTGAAAATCATCAATTGGTGGCAGAGCAACATATTAATGATGATGAAATAGAAATAAAAAACATTCAATCTAAAAACCTTCAAAAATATTACTTTAAAACATGGAAACGTTCAAAGTTATATCATATATTTACACAATTTCTATCTATTCTCATTATTGCTTTTATTGCAGTAGGATTATTCTCAATGAACAGCTATATCAATCAACAACAGGATAATCTTTCTTCTGCTTTTACAAATCAGTTTGTCGTATATTATCCTTTACAAGAAGGATTAACTTATTCAGGAAATGAATATCCTTTAACTGAGGACCAATTATCAGCCTTACAAGAAATAGATAATATAAAAGATATAAGAAATCTTTATTATTTTTCAAGTGATAACTTTATCGATGCTTCTTTTATAACTTATAATGGCAATGAATATGAAAGCGAGGAAGTTATCAGTTATATATCCTATGATGAAAATAATGATGTTTCAAATTATATCGAAACAAGCATAAATGATGAAGGTATATATATTTCTAATGAATTAGCTCAAACATTGAATATAACAGCAGGTAATGATACTATCACCATTAACTTGCCTGTACCTCAATATAATATTTATAATGATGGTTATGTTCTTGATAGTTCTAATTATACGTCACCACTTTATTATATTGTTTATCCAAATGATCATACAATTGAAGTAACATTAAAGATAGCAGGAATTCTAACAGAAGAAGATATAGGCATGGATGTCTATCCATCTAAATATACTTTCTATATTCCCTAATCAATTTATGAATCATATATGCAGGAATATGCTGTTTCTGATTCTTATAATACAGGTGACATAGAATATAAACCTTATGAAGTCAATGCCTATGTTATACAATTAAATAGTTATGAAGATTATAGTGAATTTTATGATGATGTTACCGATTTAGGACTTGGCGTTGAATCTAACTTCTCAACTTATATGGATTATATTGAAAATCAGCAATCCACCATTAATAATACTAAAAACATAATGCTTATATTTAGTGGATGTATGATTGTTATACTATTTGTCATGAAATTTGTAAAACGTCATGAAGATAATCATTTCTTTGTCTATTTGCATAAACTATCTTTAGACACCAAGGACATCTTAAAGACACGTCTGCATTGTATGATTTCTAATATACTTATAACGTTTATATTTTCTGTTATCCTAAGTTATGCCATAGTATTATTGTTATCATATCTACAAATAACAACTCTTTCATTATCTTATACAAATATTATTCTATGCTTAGTTTTTTCATTACTTATTGAATCAATACCATTATTATTTTATTAGGTGATAACTATGATTGAACTCAAAAATATTCAGCTATTCTATAAGGATAGAGTATTATTAGATAAAGGAAATTTTAAGGCTAACAGTAATGAAATTGTTTTAATCAAAGGAAAAAGTGGATGTGGAAAAACAACCTTATTATATGATATAGGATTAGTACATCATATCAATTATTCATATGAATGGAATAATCACGAAATAAGTACCTTTTCAGAAAAACAAAAAGCTCAAATTAGAAGAGAAAAAATAAGCTTTGTTACACAGGATAATAGATTAAATGAAAATCTAACAGTTAAAGACAATATTTTGTATTATGCTACAATGAATGAGATATCTTTAACTGATGATGACATTAAGATATTACTAGATAATCTTCAAATTGGATATCTAATAAATCAAAAAGTATCAGAACTATCTGGAGGAGAAAAACAAAGAGTTGCTGTTACATGTAAAGTTGCTAAGAAACCAGAATTATTGTTATTGGATGAACCAACAAGTCAGTTGGATGAAGAAAATGAAAGAAAAATGATGAAATGGCTACAGTCATTAATAAAACAATATCATATGTGTATTATTATTACTAGTCATAGAGATATTGATGATTATGTAGATAAAATATATTTGTTTGAAAATCAAAAGTTAAAGATTATTAAGGATCATGATAAATCTGATGACTATGCATTCAAATTGAAAAACAATCATATTCGATTGTTCAATCATATTAAAGCGACATTTATGAAAAATCATTTCTTTTATCTTCAATTATTGATTATGATATGTCTTATTCCCTTAATAACATCAGGTATTATTTATTATATAGATCATACAACTATGAAACAGATTGATACTTTAAATCAGTCTATTCATAAATATGTTTTAAGTGAAGATTATCAAACACAATATGTCGAACTTGATGGAGAAACGATCGAATTATTCTTTTATGCGTCAAAAGATGATATCAGCACTTATTTACTGCAGGATTATAGGATGGATGGTTGCTATATCAGTCAAAAGTATTTTCAAGGTATAGGAAAAAATCTTAGAGATACAACCATTAGCTTTACCTATCAAAATCATGATTATACATATGATGTTGCAGGGATTATGAATGATGATCAAAGTGTTGTACAAAGTTTATCACAGGATAATGTTATATATATTCCATTAAATGACTATCAGGAAATAATAGGGTTGAATCCTATAGTGACAATTGATTCTATTGAAGATTATGCCTTATATGATAATAGTCGTATTATTTACAATCAGGATATACAATTCTATGATGGTTATCTGGAATATCTGGAATTTCAAAATAATATTCATATTATCATCAATGTTTTATTTGTAATAGCAACATTGATATTATCTGTTGGATATTGTTATAACAAGAGAGTTGAATGGGCATATCAGTATTTTGATGGCTATAGTCAAGATAAAATATGTGAAATAACATTTATAGAAAATTCAGTATTATATGTTGTATCTTTGTTGTTTATATTAATATTAGGAATGAATTATTTAATATACAGTTTTGGTTATATAGCAATATTCATGCTTATAAATTGCATCATGATAAAGCGTATAAATTTTATTAATGTTATTAGATAATAAAACATGTAGCTCTTATATTTATTTTAGATATAAAAAAAGGATTATACTCATTAATATGTATTAACGAGTATAATCCTTTATTAATAATATCTTTAGATAAATTTTTCTAATCCTGATGCTACTTTTTCTTCGTCCATATCCCAAGTAGATTCCAATAATTTCTGAGCACGAACTATAGCTTTATAGGTCTGTTCATACTTTGGTGTTTTAATAGATTGAATAAATGAATCAATAACTTCTTTATTTGGAATATAAACTTGCTCACTTTGCCTATCATAACCTAAATATCCTAAATGAATAAGCATTGTTAAAACATCATCTTTGCTTTTAAAAGTTGACATATCATTTTGAAAACCTGCTGTATCAACTTTTACTTTTTCTCCTGCTAATAATTGAATAACTGCCTCTTTTAAACCATCAAAATCTATAGAAATATGATTAGCTAAGTTTTCAAAAGTTCCTGTCTTTGACCAATAACAGTTGCATTCTTTAGAAGAAATAGCTTTAATAATTGAACGTGGAATGTATATTGAAGTTTGATCAGTCATATGATATCCATCATACCAAACTTTCATTTCATCAAAATCCATATTATTTTTTAAACATAAATCTTTAACTTCATCTTCAGTAAATCCCATAAAGTTTTCATATTGTTGTGGTTCAATCATGTTGATTTCATCAAACATGTTAATAGCACTTTCATCACCATATTTCTTGATAGGAAGAATTCCAGTCATATATGCTAAAGAAACATATTCTTTTTCTTTAAGAAGCCTATTCATGAATTTTAAGAATTCCTTTTTATCTTCTGATGTAGCATTTTTATTTCTTAAAACACAATCACATTCATCTATGATAATAATAAAATGTTCATCCGATTTTACATATATATCATCCAAACAATTAGGTAGATCTTTATTATCCAAATAATCTACATCTTTATAAACTCTAAAAAGATCTCTTAAAACAGATTTTGATAAAAATTGTAACATTTCTTTAACATTACTATATTTATCATAAAAAGACTGCATATCAATGAAAATGACATTATGTTTATTGAGATGTTCATGGTACATATCAGTTTGTGAGATTTTTAAGTCATTAAACAATGAAGCAGAATCACATCCTTTTGAATAATAAGCAATCAGCATTTTTGCATCAGTACTTTTACCAAATCTTCTTGGTCGAGATACACAAACGAAACGATCTTTGGTATCAATAATCTCATTTGTTTTTTGTATAAGTAATGATTTATCTACATAAATTGGTGCATTTCTACTTAATACAAATCCTCTGTTATTTGGATTCAAATGTTTTCCCATGTATTATCATCTCCCTTCAAAACTTATTATATCATTAACCACTTATTTCTTATAGCAATTTTAATTCTTTTTGTTAAATAATGTATCATTTGATACGGCTATTTGTATATTTTCTAAAAAATTTCGATAATTGACTTATAATGAATTAAAAAAAGTGTTGCATTTGTCGAAATAAACATATATAATAAGCATTGTTGGTAGACACATAATATAATGTGATGATCAGGACAGAGGTTATAAAGTAAGTCGCATAGAGAATTGTTGGTTGGTGAAAAGCAATAGGCACTTTAAATCTGGATCACCTGTGAGCAGATTTGCTGAAATAAAGTAAGTGAATACGGGAACTCCCGTTATAGAGTAGGATATTGATGGATATCTATGAGTGTGCACGAAGTGCAAAGAAGAGTGGTACCGCGGATGATAAAGATTCGTCTCTTATGTTTTACATAAGAGGCTTTTTTGTTTTATGAATAGGGGGGGAATAGTGTGGCAAAGGTATTAGCAGTTAATGCAGGTAGTTCATCTTTGAAGTTTCAATTGTTTGATATGCCTAGTGAAGAGGTTATTACTTCAGGGTTGGTTGAAAAGATTGGCTTAGATGAAGGTATATTTACAATTAAGTATAATGATCAAAAGAAAGTATTAAATCAAGAAATTAAGGATCATCAAGTTGCAGTTGAATTATTATTGAATGCATTAGTGAATGAGGGTATTGTTGAATCATTAGAAGAGATTGATGCTATTGGACATCGTATGGTTCATGGAGGCGAAGCTTATAGTGAAAGTGTTATTGTGAGTGAAGAAGTTGTAGAAACAGTGACACAGTTTAATGAATTAGCACCTTTACATAATCCAGCTAATTTGATTGGTTTAAGAGCATTTCAAAAAGCTTTGCCAAACGTACAAAATGTCTTTGTTTTCGATACAGCTTTTCATCAAACAATGAAAGAAGAAAATTATCTTTATGCTTTACCTTATGAATATTATACGGATTATAAGGTAAGAAAATATGGTTTTCATGGGCAAAGTCATCAATATGTTTCAATAGAAGCTATTAAAATGTTAGGTAATCCTGATACATCAAAAGTGATTGTTTGTCATTTGGGTAATGGTGCTAGTATTTCAGCAGTTAAAGATGGTAAATGTGTGGATACATCTATGGGGTTTACACCATTAGAAGGTATTATGATGGGAACAAGAAGTGGTGAAGTGGATCCTTCAATTATGCCATATCTAATGAAAAAATTGGATTGTAGTGCTGATGATATATTAGATATCTATAATAAGAAATCTGGTATGTTAGGTGTATCTGGTATTTCTAGTGATGCTAGAGACATTGAAGCAGCTTATAATCAAGGGGATAAGCGAGCTATTCTTACTAGTAAATTATACGCAAGAAGAGTTTCTAAATATATTTCTCAATATTATGGTGAATTAGGTGGATGCGATGCTTTGGTTTTTACAGCTGGTCTTGGTGAAAATTCAGCATATCTTAGAAAAATGATTATTGATGATATTAAGGAAGCGTTTGATATTGTTTTGGATGAAGATTTGAATAAAAAAAGAGAATCTGGCAATAGAGTGATTTCAAAAGAAGAATCAAAGATTAAAGTTATGATCATTCCTACAAATGAGGAAGTCATGATTGCTAGAGATACAGTGAGATTGTTAAAACTATAAAGAGGATATACAAAAGGAGGAGTAATAGTTATGAAAGGATTAACAGAGATTCGCTGGCATGGTCGTGGTGGACAAGGTGCTAAAACTGCTGCTTTATTATTAGCTGATGTGGCTTTTAATACAGGTAAGTATGTTCAAGGTTTTCCAGAATATGGACCTGAACGTATGGGTGCGCCTATTACTGCTTATGATCGTATTAGTGATAAGGAAATTAGAGTGCATTCAAATATTTATGAACCAGATTATGTGGCTGTGGTTGATGATACTTTATTGCATTCTATTAATGTAACAGAAGGGTTAAGTAAAGATGGTGGTATTTTGATTAATACTACAAAGTCTAAAGAAGAGATTTTACCTTTATTACATGGTTATGAAGGAGAAGTACATTTGATTGATTGTAGAGATATTTGTCATAAGACATTAAAGAAATATTTCCCTAATACGCCTATGTTAGCAGGTATTGTAAAAATTTCAGGTGTTATGGATGAAGAGACTTTCTTAAAAGAAATGGAAGGATCATTAAAACACAAATTTGCGAAAAAACCAGAAGTATTAGATGGAAATATGCAAGCATTAAGACTTGCTTTAAAGGAGGTACATTAATATGGCATTACAAGCAAAAGATATTAATGAACAAACAAAATGGCAGGATTTAACTGAAGGTTTACAAATCTATGAACCTGCAACATCACGTTTGTTTGAAACTGGTGAATGGCGTACACAAAGACCAGTAGTTGATTATGATAAATGTATTCATTGTTTATTATGTGTGCCTTATTGTCCAGATAGCTGTATTACAGTGAAAGATAATAAGAAAAATGGTTTAGATTATGATCATTGCAAAGGATGTGGCATCTGTGCTGCAGCATGTCCATTTGGTGCAATTACAATGGTGGAGGGAAACTAAGATGGCAAAAAAAGAACGTATGAGTGGTAATGAAGCAGTCGCTTATGGTATCAAACAGGTCAATCCTGATGTTATGCCTGCTTTTCCAATTACACCTTCAACTGAAATACCTCAATTTGTTTCTACAATGATTGCTAATGGTGAAATTGATACAGAATTCATACCTGTAGAAAGTGAACATTCATCAATGTCTGCAGCAATGGGATCTGAAGCTGCAGGAGCACGTACTTTAACTGCTACTTCTTCAGCAGGTCTTGCATTTATGTGGGAAGTATTGTATGTTGCAGCTTCTTCAAGATTGCCTATTTGTATGACAGTCGTTAATAGAGCTTTAACTGGACCTTTAAATATCAATGCTGATCATAGTGATAGTATGGGTGCGAGAGATTCTGGCTGGTTACAAATCTATGCAGAAACCAATCAGGAAGTTTATGATAACTTTTTACAAGCTTATCGAATTGCTGAACATCCAGATGTAAGATTACCAATTATGATTTGTCAGGATGGTTTTATTACATCACATGCTGTCCAAAATATTACATTATGGGATGATGAACCAATCAAACAATTTGTTGGTGAATATAATCCAGAACATTACTTATTAAAACATAATGAACCTATGGCAGTAGGACCATATGCAGTATCTAATTATTGTATGGAAGCTAAAAGAGCTCAAGCTGAAGGTATGATTAAAGCAAAACAAGTTATCTTAGATGTGGCTAAAGAATTTGAAGAAGTTACTGGTCAAAAATATGGCTTATTTGAAGCTTATGATTTAGAAGATGCTGATTATGTTATGGTAGCTATTGGTTCTATTTGTGGTGGTATCAAAGATGCTATTGATGAATTAAGAGAACAAGGCATGAAAGTTGGTTTATTGAAAATTCGTGTTTATAGACCATTCCCAGCACAAGAAATTGCTGACGCTTTAAGAAACTGTAAAGCAGTTGCTATTTTAGATAGAGCAGAGGGTTATTCTACTCAAGGTGGTCCTTTAGGGGCAGATGTTAGAGCTGCTTTATGTAAATATAAAGTTTACGCTGAAAATGTTAATATCTTATATGGTTTATCTGGTAGAGATACAAAAGTTGAAGAATTGGTTGAAGTTTATCATCAATTAGAACAACTCGCTAATGGAGAAAATCCATTTGATGAATATCCATATTTAGGATTAAGGGGGTAAGAAGCATGGAAAAGAAATTTGATTTTAGAGAAATGCAAGCAAGAGAAGATCGTTTTGTTCCAGGGCACAGAATGTGTGCTGGGTGTGGAGGACCAATTGCTGTAAGAAATGTATTAAAAGCACTTCATCCTGGTGATAAAGCTGTTATTGGTAATGCCACTGGATGTTTGGAGGTTTCTTCTTTTACTTATCCTTATACTTCTTATACTGATAGTTATATTCATACCGCTTTTGAAAATGCTGGTTCTACAATGTCAGGTGTTGAAACAGCTTATAAAGCATTAAAGAAAAAAGGTAAAATTACTGATGAATATAAATTCATTACTTTTGGTGGTGATGGTGGTACTTATGATATTGGTTTACAATCTTTATCAGGTGCTATGGAACGTGGCCATGACATGGTTTATGTATGTTATGATAACGGTGCTTATATGAATACAGGTATCCAAAGATCATCAGCTACACCTATGTATGCTGATACAACAACAACGCCAGTAGGTAGTCAGTCAAATGGTAAACCACAAACAAGAAAAGACTTAGCTGCTGTTATGGCTGCTCATAATATTCCTTATGTAGCGCAAACAACTTTTATTGGCAATATGAAAGATCTATATGATAAATCTGAAAAAGCTATTTATACTTCAGGACCTGCATTTTTAAATATTATGGCACCTTGTCCAAGAGGTTGGAGATATGATGCACCAGAAATTATCGATATCTGTAAATTGGCAGTAGAAACTTGTTATTGGCCATTATTTGAGGTTATTGATGGTAAATGGATCTTAAACTACAAACCAGAAAAGAAATTACCTTTAGAAGAATTCTTAAAAACTCAAGGACGATTTAAACATTTATTTAAACCAGGTAATGAATATCTAATTGAAGCTTTCCAAGCAGAAGTTGATAGACGTTGGGATGAATTATTGGTTCGCTGTGGTGAAAAATAGGCATGTATAAACATGCCTTTTATATTTGATGATAATTGTTTTTGTGTAATTCATTTTCATTTAAATAAAAAGCTGCTATAATGTTAGAAAGTGTAGGTGATGAACTTGAGTATAAGCTGGAGTATGATTATTAATGTTTTAAGGTCAGCTGTTGATTTAATAGCTGTGTGGTTTATCTTTTATTATTTAATATCAATGTTTAGAACTAATATGCGTACAACGCAACTGTTTAAAGGGGTATTGCTTATATTAGCTGTTAAACTTGTAACAACTTTCTTTAATTTAACAACTTTAAATTATTTAGTAGATAGTGTTATTAATTGGGGAATTGTTGCTTTAATTGTTATCTTTCAGCCAGAAATTAGAACATTATTAGAAAAAATGGGACAAACACGTACCGAACATAAAAAAGAAATGAGTAATGACGAAAAAGAAAGACTTATGGATGAATTGGTTAATGCTATTACAACATTATCTCGTGAACAAACAGGTGCTTTGATTACTTTTGAAAGATCCCAATCTCTAATAGATTATATTAACACTGGAACAAGAATTAATTCTGATATTAAAAGTGAATTATTATTAACCATCTTTTATGAAGGTACGCCATTACATGATGGGGCAACGATTATTCAGGATGATCGCGTCGTTTGTGCAGCAGCTTTTTATCCACCAACCAATAAAGAGCTCTCACCAAAATATGGTGCACGTCATCGAGCAGCTATTGGTATTAGTGAAATAACTGATTCTCTAACGGTGGTTGTGAGCGAAGAAACAGGTACAATCTCTTTTGCAATTGATGGAGAATTAAAGAAAATACCTGCTAAAGAGTTAAGAGCATCATTGGTTAATGAACTTCAATGGTTTAAATCAGAAGAAGAAGGAGGTGCATCTCATGAATCAGAAACGAAATGATCGTAAAGATATTAATGATTCAACAACTGAATTCTTTTTAAAAGTTATGCAAAAAGAAAAAAACAAAAAAGATAAAGAAAATGCACCAATGGAAAATCTGTCTTCTACAACCATGAAGACTTTAGATACATTTAGTCGATTTTATAATTATATAAATCAATTACTGGATAAAATATTATCCAGTAAAGTTACCATTATGTTTTTATCATTTGTGATTGCAGCAGTTTTATTTTATAATATTTCAGGTCAGGATATTATAGCTTCACCAACAAGTGGTGTTACAATCGAAGATGTAGCTATTTCTATTGAAGGTTTAGATGATACTTTAGAAATTACAAGTGATATACCTGATAGTGTAACAGTTGGTTTGATAGGTTCTTCGTTGGATATTTATAGTTCAACATTGTCAGCAAATTATGAAGTTTATATTGATTTAACAGGCTATGAAGAAGGAAGCTATACGATTGATTTAAAATCACGTGATTTTAATGAAGATTTAACTGTTATGCTTGTGCCAAATTCCTTAGATATTACCTTAGAAGAAAAAGTAAGTCAGGATTTTAATTTATCCTATACTTTTATTAATGAAGATCAATTAGATAGTAAATATTCTGTAAGCGTTGAAAGCTTATCTTTGGATACTGTAACAGTCTATGCTAGTGAAACAACACTTTCTAAGATAGCAAAAGTTGCTGCTTGTATTGATGTTGCTGATAAAAGCGAAGCCTTTGAACAGACGTGTATTATCAAAGCCTTTGATAGTAATAATGAAGAATTAGATGTTGAAATATCACCTAATACAGTAGAAGTTTCATGTAATGTTGCTAGTTATTCTAAAACTGTTCCGTTAGAAGTGAATTTTACTGGAGAGGTGGCAAGTGGTTATCAAATTGCTGATTATACATTGTCTCAAAATGAAATAACCATATATGGTTTGCAAGAAGATATAGATAGTATCGATTCAATTGTTGTCAATGTAGATGTATCCAATCTTAATTCTTCGACAACTTTTGAGAATATATCATTGAATAAGGAAAATGGTATTAATAAGTTTTCATCAGATACTGTAACAGTATCTGTAGAAATTGAAAAAGTTGTATCAAAGAAGCTTGACAATATTACTATAACGGTATTAAATAATTCTGAAAATTATAAAGTATCATTTGTAGGTGAAAGTGAAACAGCTACAGTATCTTTAACTGGATCAGAAGAACGTATTGATGCTTTAAGTGAAGATAATGTAACAGCTACAATTGATATTGATGGCTTATCAACGGGTACTCATCAGGTAGACGTGAGTGCTATGGTAGATGATGATAAGGTTTCTATTGAATTATTATCTTCAGAAACAGTTACTATAACAATTGAAAGGAAATAAAAAATGGGAAAATATTTTGGAACAGATGGCTTTAGAGGAGAAGCCAATGTGGATTTAACAGTAGAACATGCTTATAAGGTAGGAAGATATCTTGGATGGTATTATT
>JAJQFG010000064.1 GCA_021201315.1 Erysipelotrichaceae bacterium | reverse complement strand
TTTTTTGCATTTTATAAAATATAATGTAATTTTTCATGGGAATTTAGGTTATATATGAATTTTTATTTTAGTTCATTAAAGAACCCTGTCCTGATTTTTTTGTTTAGTTATCGATTCTTATATTATTTTAGCTTATCAAGTTCCTTCTGGGCTAATTCATGTCCCTTAGCAGCTGCATTTTCAAAATAAGATTTAGCTTTTTGTATATTTTGAAACACATACTCACCATTTTTATACATCATTCCCAAATTATACATAGCAACACCGTTGCCATAACTTTCAGCTTTTAAGAACAATTCATAAGCTTTCTAATAATTTTGAGCGGTTCCTTGTCCATTGTATTGTAATAATGGAGAGCATAATTTTTATATAATAAACCAAGATTACTCGTACTACCCATTTCATCATAAAGAAGACTATCAATAGCTTTTTTGATAATAGATATTAGATTGTTGATAATCTTTTTCAACATACTGCCCTGATTCATACATCATACTTAGTTGAAACATACCATATGTTGAATTTTGTTTGGCAGATTGACTAAACCATTCAAAAGCCTTTTGATAATCTTGAGGTACATTTTTACCTTTTTTATAGTAAAATCCAAGATCATCCATAGCTTGTGTATTACCAGCATTAGCAGCTATTTCATAAAGTTCAAAAGCTTTCGCATAGTCTATTTCAACGCCTTGACCATAATAATACATATCTCCCAAATTACGTGAAGCACTTTCTTTATCATATTTTATTGCTTCATTAAGTAAAAATAAAGCATCATCATAATTTTGTTCAATACCTTTACCTGTAAGACAATTACTACCAAGATTATTATACAAAATACCTAGCATTTCATCATCTAAATTATTGTTATTATCATTAATTTCCTGAACTGCTTTAAGATACCATTCATTAGCTTTTTCGTAACTTTGTGTAACTCCTAAGCCTAAATTATATAATAATCCTAATTGTACCATACCATAATTATCTTTTTGCTTAGCAGATTGTTCATAATAAGCTAAAGCTTGAGCTACATTATAATAACGATAATCTTTACTCATATAGATTTCTCCTAACCAAAATAACGCTTGGGCATTCTTCTTTCTGGCATATCGTTTAATGCTTTGATCATTAAAGTATTATCATTTTCAAACATAGTTTTTCTCCTTTTTGATTTTTAATTATTGTATGAAATTCATTATGTAACTGTCTACTTTTTTATATGCTTCGTAGAGCAAATAAGAGCAACATATAAAAAAGAATAGTAAGATACAAAGATAGTAAAAAATACTTTATTATTGATATTGTGTTTTATAGTTCATTACAAAAACGATCAGTTACATACTGATCGTTTTTCTTATCGACATTCTTCACGCATAAAATGCATTCTTGCGACTATTTTTGGATCTCTTTTAACTGGATCTCCAAGTATACGAGTGATATTGATCTTAGGCATAAATGGAGCATTTCCATAGTAAGCACCGCCTATGTATTGTGGGTGCAAAGTTTCTTCAATATGTTCTATATGTTGATATACACCAGATATATCAACAACAGCATAGCCGTTATTTTGTGGATCCCTTATTAACATAATTGAACCAACAGCAGTTGATTTATGATCATGAGGTGTATAAGTTTCAGTTTCTTCAACAGTAACTGTATCGTTGAATTTATCATCTAGCATGGAGCCTCCAGATAAGTATTTCGTTCTTAATTCCTGATATTCAGAATAGGAAATTTCACCATTGTTGTATGCTTCATCAATATCATTACCAAGTCCCATATAACTTCCCATAGCAAGCGTTTTTTGAAAGCTTGAATATTTATTCTCCGTATGAGTTGTAGTATATGTCACAGGCTTTCCAGCCACAACAGATTCAAATTCGACTTCATAACAGAGTCCAACAGATTGACACTCTTTAAAAATGGATAAATAGTCTTGCTTAAATTGATCCATATGTGGATATAATGCAGAATAATTTCTGGCTAAAGGATATCTCGATTTCCTTCTAACATAATTAACAGCATTATCTTCTTCAGTACCAACAGATCGCAAGTTAATTGTTATCGATTTTACTGCATCTCTTGGTATTTCCCACCAGAATGTTTCTGGTAAATCTCTACATAAGTTTAATTTTTCATTGTCAGATAAATATTCATCATATTTAGAAATATACTCATTTCGAACCTTATCATACTCTTGATATAACGGCTCTTTTAATTTCAATAATTCTTCACGCATTTCAGCGATCTCACTTGTTATTTTTCCTGCAAATAATTTACGATTATCCATACTTTTATCTTCATTAAATTCCCTGTACCTTTCATCTAAATAATACGCTAATAAACCTATAATAATGATCCATTCTACAATTTTGTGAACTTCAAAAGAGAAAATATATATCCCTTCCACACCAAAAAAAGCTTCTACTAAAACAATAAAAAGTGGAATCACTTCCCATAATGATACAGTCAGAGACCTATATCTATCATTCATTATAGAATCTGAAATAAAATATATAGTAGCGCATAAATAAAACAATCCAAACCAAAAACCACCTAATGATACTATACAGAAAATCAAATATATCAAAGACAAACAAATTAATTGCATGAAAAATCGTTTGAGCCCCTCATCAAAGAGAGGTTTTTCTTTGATTTCACTGTTCATAATTAATTCTGCGTATGGATCCCTATAAATGTATATCTGTTTATATTTTGAAAGCAAATCTGTAAGTTCTGATATAATCGGTCCATAATGCCCATACCCATCAGCATAATCATATTGTAATTGCTGAATTTCGATGAGCGCTTTTTCTCTTCCAGATAAATTATCTGTTTTAGAAAGAATCTTTTGAATATTATCTAAACTGATAATCGGATTTATTGATTCACCATTTACTTCTTTAGAAGTTGGCGTCTTTTGCTCACTATTTAATTTTTTTCCTAAATTATTTAAAATATCAGATCCATTATTTGTTTGTTTAAAATCACCCATTAAAATTTCTCCCCTTTAAATATATGATGTAATAATTTTACCATATTGATTTATTGTTAACAATCAATTTCTTTAAATACTATACACTTAATATAAACGTATTTTAAATAATCCACATCATCAAAAGTTAACAAGGACAAAAGATTTCACTATGACTATTGATAAACAATAAATCATGCTGTATAATGCAGTTAGATTATGCTAACTATATACTTTGTGAATGCATCTGTTAGCATACAATAAAGGAAAGATGAATTATGGAAGAAAAAACACTACAATTAGGAGATGTTCAAGGAACTGCGCTTATTCCACTATCAAACAGAGCAACAGAAACATTAAGAAAAAATCCAAGGGTAAGAGATCCTAAGGCTGCTCAAGTTATAAGTGAACTAGGTATAGCAACCAAAAAATATGATAAAACAATTACACATGAATGCGTGATTGCACGAACAATCATGTTTGATAATGGTGTAAAATCTTTTATAAAAAGATATCCTAATGCACTTTGTCTCAATATTGGATGTGGACTAGATGATCGTTTTAACAGAGTTGATAATGGACATATTCTTTGGTATGACATTGATTTAGAGGACTCTATTGCTGTTAGAAGTAAGATATTTGAAAATACGGATCGAAGAAAAATGATTGTAGGATCTGTTTTAGAAACAGAGTGGTATAAGCATATATTTGATTCTGAGGATGAGACTCGCAAGGTACTTGTAATTGCTGAGGGTCTGCTTATGTATTTTTCTAAGGAAGATAACCAAAAAATATTAAAGAATATTGTATCACTTTCTCCACATGGAACCTTTATAGTGGAAATGATGCTACCATCTATGATGGACGAGAAGAAGCATGATACAGTTAAAGAAACCAATGCAAAGTTTGGTTGGGGAACAACATCTGGACATGAATTTGAACAAATAGAACCAAGGATGAAATTAATCAGTGAACATAGTTTTTCTGAGCAGATGATGAAGTCAACATTGATAAGCAGAATTATAGGACTGGTAAGCATGAAGATTAATAATCGTATAGCTGTTTTTGAGTGGTAGGAAATTGAAACAAGGCTTATATTATTTTAGTGAACGTATATTTTTTCTTTGCATTTTACTTAAAGAAATGCCAAAGCACGAAAAATCTCAATAAGAGACACGGACATGAATTCGAAAAGCAGCTTATAACTTATAATTATATATATGCGGCTGTGGATAACAGCATAATAGGTCGAATCCACATGCAGAGCTTATTACTCTTAGAATCTTGTTTTTAACTAGGAGAAGGCCTCAATTTTAACTATGTGAGCTATAATAAAAAGATAATTATTTTATATTTCAAACATTAAATGTAATATTTGACATTACAATAAAGTGGGAATATAATTTAATCAAGGAGGTTGATTGACTTTGGAAAATGTTGTTTTAGATAGTTTAAAAACACGTCGTAGTGTACGTAAATATTTGGATAAGCCAGTAGAGCAAGAAAAAATCGATGCTATTCTTGAAGCAGCTACTTATGCACCTACAGGTGGTGGCATGCAATCACCAGTTATTGTGTTTGTACAAACACCAGAACTTGTTAAAAAAATTAGTAAAATGAATGCTCAAGTAGCTGGAAGAGATGATTTTGATCCATTCTATGGTGCTCCTTGTGTAGCCATTGTATTTGCTAATAAAAAAGGATCACCATCATGGTTTGAAGATGCTTGTTTAGTAGCTGGAAATCTTTTAAATGCTGCTCATGCAGTTGGTGTAGATTCTTGTTATATTTATCGTGCAAAAGAAGTATTTTCTTCAGATGAAGGATTAGAACTTATAAAAAGCTGGGGATTAGATGAAAACTATGTTGGAGTTGCTAATTGTATCCTTGGCTATGGTGATGGAGAAGCTCCTATTGCTAAAGCACGTAAAGAAAATTATATCTTAAAAGTATAAAACGTCAGTATGACGTTTTATTTTTTGATTGAGAAATGATGTAAATTCTTTATAATAGTAATGAGGTGAAAGCAATGTATACAAATAAACGTTTTAAAGATGTGAAAGGTGGTTTATTTGATAAAGTCACAAAAGCAGATGTAGGCGATGGTGTTAGTCAATTAATGGCAAATGGATATACCATGATGAGTTGGGCCGATCCATTTTTTCCAAATCCTTATTTAAGTGATCATCTTAAACAATTAATGATTGACGAAATACAAAATGGCCCTATAACTCATTATACAATGCCTATAGGAGATAAAGCATTAAGAGAAGTAATAGCACAAAGAATTAAGAAAAAATATGATGTAGATATTGATCCAAGTCGTAATGTTATTGTAACACCTGGGTCTGATTCTGGATTATATTTAGCTATGATTCCTTTTTTAGAGGAAGGTGATGAAGTATTAATTCCTGATCCTAGTTATCCTTCTAATTTTTTAAATGTTAAACTTTGTGGTGCTAAAGCTGTATCAGTACCATTATATGCTGAAAATAATTATCAATTAGATATTAATGAATTTGAAAAACGTGTGAATGATCATACTAAGATGGTTGTCATTACACATCCAAATAATCCTACTACAACTGTATTCAACAGAAAATCAATCGAGGATTTATGTAGTTTTGTTAAGAAACACAACTTATTATTGGTTTGTGATCAAGCTTTTGAGGATCATATTTATGATAATAGAGAAATGATAGCCCCTATGGAACTGATATTTGATCAAACAATTACAGTATTTTCTATTTCTAAAGGTTTAGGTTTATCAGGACTTAGAGTTGGATATGTTGTTGCATGTGATAAGATTATGGATGTTTTGTATGGTTGTGCTGTTAATATTATTGGTGCTACTAATACATTGTCACAAAAAGTAGCCACGGATGCTTTAATGGATGATCAACTCATGAATGATATCCATATTAAATTAGAAAAACGCAGAGATATGGCTTATGATATATTAAGTACGATACCACATACATCAATAAAAAAGAGTGAAAGTGGTATATTATCATGGTTAGATGTTTCAAGACTTGGTACAAGTCAGGAAGTGGCTCAATATTTATTAGATAATGCTCATGTATCAATTAACGAAGGTAGCCATTATGGTAAACAAGGCGAGGGATATATCCGTATTGTTCATGCTTGTTTATTGGATGATGAAGATGCAAAAAATACATTATTACGTATTAAAGATTGTTTAACAGATTTAGATAAGCAAATTGCAAATTTATGATTGATTTATATGAATTTATATTGTATAATTTTTGCGAAAAGAAAATATTTGGCATTACTTTGTAACTAACTACTTTGTAAAACTATTGTCTCATGCTTTTACATATTTTCTTTTCATTAAAAACACTCATGATTATCATGAGTGTTTTAACATATCTTTTATATATGAATTTATACCATCTTCACAACTTAAATCATATTTTTTTGAAATTGTTTGATAGTAATCTTTAATCAATTGTTTGGATAATACATTATGAGATATAATATTGTCTGAATATCCTTTTCTGGCAATTTTCCATGGATCTTCTTTATGTGTAATTTTCTCTAACATTTTTCCACTATACATACCAAATGTATTAGAAACTAAATCTATAATTTGTTTATCTTCTATAGATAACTGATCCTTTATACTCTCAAACAGTGCAAACCTAGCATCATCTATTGGATTATACTTAAAATCTTTAAACATATCATAAACTTCACGATATACTGGTCCATGTACCCATGCTTCACATTCTTCATAAAACATAGGTCTATGATTAACAGCATAGGATAATCCTTGTATAAAATAAAGAATCTTTTGTAACATGAGTGGTGTAACCTCTTCTAATTCTTCAAATACGTATGCTATGACTTGTAGCATTTTATCAGAAACTGAAAATTGATTTTCCATTTGGGTTGCTACACTCATAGCTTTATTAAATGAGACAGCAGCTATTTTGTCTTTATTTTTTATCAATAGTTTTTTCATATATGTTGGTGAAGATAATGCTGATCTGATGATATCAGAGTATTCTTTAGAAGGAATTTGGCCTGAAAGATAACGAGTAATCGTTATTTCTCCAAAACCTAAAGCTAAAGATAATGGTGCTTTCCCTAATTTGTAAATATGCATTAGTTTATAAATATCATCGTTAGAAACAATTCCTTCATACTCTCTATATTGATCATCTATTTCTTGAATATTTTTATCAATAAGACCTGAAATATTCATTTCTTCATTGCACATACTACATCTAGCAATGGTTATATTAAATGTATATTCCTTATTTTTAATGGTTTTTAAAATATACTTTTTTTGTAGATTATAATCTGTATCTTTTCTACAGTTCATGCAATACTCATTTTTTCTTTCTTGAGCCATTATTCTTTCTCTCCTTATAATAATATTTTAATGGATACTTTTGTTCATGTAACGATACAACTAGAACTAAACAATTATCTAATTTATTGATTTTTATATATAAAGGTACTTCCTTTTGGCCTTTATTAACTCTACATAGCAATTGAACATCTTTACCAAATACATATAACATTTCATGCTCAAACCCAACATGTTCATTAGGTAAAATCTCTGAAAAATCCAAAGGTGTTAACTGCAATAATATATCTTTAACCATTGCTTCATCAATGACATAATTAATAAATAAATCTAAATTATCTTGTCTATTATCATTTCTAGCAATGATATATCGATCTTTTTGTATAGATTCTTTAACTTCAATTAAATATTGATCTATATCGCTTATTGTTATATTCAAAGACTTCACCTCCACGAATCATGACAACATTATAGCATATGATAGACTTTTTTCAATAATCTATCATTGAATGATTTTATTAAAAAATTTGATTTTTGTGTTATGAACAGTTAATATAGTACATGGAGGTTTTCATATGAATATCAATAAAGATAGAATTGTTCAAGAATTTTTAGAACTTACAAATATTGATTCAGAAAGTTTTCATGAAAGAAAAATGGCTGATGTGTTAATAGATAAATTAAATGAATTGGGATTTGATGTTATTGAGGATGATGCTTATAAACATTATAACAGCGAAGCTGGTAATCTTTATGGCTATTTAAAGGGAGAATTAGATAAACCGAGTATATTATTATCATCTCATATGGACACTGTATCTCCTGGTAATAATAAGCATCCTATTGTTGATGGTAATATTATCAAAAGTGATGGTTCAACAGTTTTAGGAGCAGATGATGTAGCTGGATTAGTTGAAATACTAGAAGGTATTAAATATGTACAAGAAAATCATATACCACATAAGGATATAGAGATATTGTTTCCGATTGCTGAGGAACAATATGATAAAGGTACACAAGTCTTTGATTTTAGTCAAATAAAATCTAAACAAGCTTATGTATTGGATTTAAGTGGTGATATAGGAACTGCTGCAATTAAAGCACCATCTATTCTTTCTTTTGAAATCAAAGTGATTGGCCAAGCTTCACATGCTGGTTTTGATCCAGAAAATGGAATTCATGCGATATATATTGCTTCTCAAGCAATATCAAAGTTAAAATTAGGTCATGTGGATGATGAATCAACACTAAATATCGGTACAATTCATGGCGGTATTGCAAGAAATGTTGTACCTGGAGAAACGGTATGTTTAGGGGAAATAAGAAGCTATGATCATGCTAAAGCAATGAAATATTTAAAAGAAGTTGAGGATATATTCAATGAAACCGCTAAAGAGTATCATGGTAAAATTGAAATGAATTATGAAATACATATGGAAGCTTATGAAAATGATATGAATAGTGATACTGTAAAAGATTTTATAGATGCTTGTCATAGTATGAATATAGATGTTAAGTTTACTAATACTTTTGGTGGCAGTGATAATAATCATTTTATGGAAAAGGGTATAGAAGGTTTGGTTATATCAAGTGCCATGTATCATGTGCATTCAACAAATGAATATACAAAAATTGATGAATTAGTGAAAGGTGCAAAACTTGTTGCTGCATTAATTTCACAATAACAATTTACTTTTTATATTTGTTTGAGTATAATGAGTAATGCTGAAATGAGGTGAAATAATGGAAAATTTTTGGTATGAATTAAAACATGTTTGTAAACAAAGTGGTGCCAGATATGGTATTTTACATACACCTCATGGTGATGTAGAGACACCAATGTTTATGCCTGTTGGTACCCTAGCAACTGTGAAAGGTATTTCACCTGAGCAATTAAAAGATATGCATGCTCAAGTTGTTTTAGCTAATACATATCATTTGTGGTTAAGACCTGGTGAAGATGTTGTGAAAATGGCTGGTGGTCTTCATAAGTTTATGAATTATGATGGTCCCCTTTTAACAGATAGTGGTGGTTTTCAGGTTTTTTCTTTAGGAAAAACAAGAAAAATTGAAGAAGAAGGTGTGACTTTTAAGAGTATTGTTGATGGTAAAAAGTTATTTTTATCACCAGAAAAGTCTATTCAAATTCAAAATGATTTAGGTGCGGATATTATTATGAGTTTAGATGAATGCGCCCCATATCCTAGTAGTCATGATTATATGCAAAAAAGTGTAGAAAGAACGATTCGCTGGGCCAAAAGAGGTAAAGAGGCTCATAAAAGAGATGATCAAGCTTTATTTGGTATTGTTCAAGGTGGAGAATTTGCTGATTTAAGAGAATTGAGTGCTAAAGAAACAGTGAAATTAAATTTTCCTGGTTATTCTATTGGTGGTACAAGTGTTGGTGAACCTAAAGATGTGATGTATAAGATGATTGATGATGCTGTTAAATGGTTACCTGAAGATAAGCCAAGATATTTAATGGGTGTTGGTAATCCAATTGATTTAATTGAAGGTGCTATTAGAGGTATTGATATGTATGATTGTGTATTACCTACAAGAGTGGCGAGACATGGTGCATTGATGACACATCATGGGCGAATGAATATTAATAATAAGCAATATAAATATGATTTTACTCCTGTTGATGATCAATGTAACTGTTATACATGTCAAAATTATACAAGGGCTTATTTAAGACATTTACATAAGTGTGATGAAATATTTGGTAAGAGTTTATTATCTATTCATAATGTTGCATTTTTATTACAATTAGCTGAAGATATTAGAACAGCTATACAAGAAGATAGATTATTAGATTTTAAAGAAGAGTTTTTAAATAGTTATGGTAGAGATGTTTATGAAAGGGCGTTTTAGATGAAAATAAGTGAATTTGATTATAATTTACCTGAAGAACTTATAGCACAAACACCTTTAGAAAAACGTGATGCTTCAAGACTTATGATTGTAGATAGAGTTTCTCGAACATATGTAGATAAACATTTTGATGATATTTTAGATGAATTACATCAAGGTGATATACTAGTAAGAAATAACACAAAAGTTATTCCTGCAAGATTATATGGTCTAAAAGAAGAAACTAATGGTCATTGTGAAGTATTATTATTAAAAGATAAGGGTCATGATATATGGGAATGCTTGGTAGGTAATGCTAAAATAGTAAAATTGAATACGCTCATTACTTTTGGTGATGGTTCTTTAAAAGCTCAATGTGTGGAAGTGAAAGATGAAGGTATCAGATTATTTAAAATGATATATGATGGTATTTTCTATGAAATATTAGATAAACTAGGTACCATGCCTTTACCACCATATATTAAAGAAAAGCTCGAAGATCAAAATCGCTATCAAACTGTTTATGCTAAAGTTGAAGGTAGTGCTGCTGCTCCTACAGCAGGATTACATTTCACAGATGAAATTATTGATAAAATAAAAGATAAAGGTGTAGAAATATTAGATATTACTTTACATGTTGGTTTAGGTACATTTAGACCAGTTAAAGTAGATGATGTATTGGATCATCATATGCATAGTGAATATTATATGATTGATGAAGAAGTAGCTAATAAATTAAATCAAGCGAAAGAAAATCATCAACATATTATTGCTGTTGGCACAACTTCTACAAGAACATTAGAAGCCAATTATTCTAAATACAGGAAATTCAAGGCTACACATGAAAATACCAATATCTTTATTTATCCAGGATATGAATTTAAAGCTATTGATGCCTTGATTACCAATTTCCATTTACCTAAATCAACATTAATTATGTTAGTAAGTGCTTTTGCGGATAAGGAATTAATTATGGAGGCTTATAATCACGCTGTTGAAGAGAAGTATCGTTTCTTCTCATTTGGTGATTGTATGATGATAAAATGAGCGAAAATTATGATTTAAAATTTCAAGAAGAATTAAAAAAAATAGAAGGCCAACAACCAACACTTTTATTACATGTATGTTGTGGACCTTGTTGTAGTAATGTTGTTAAGGAATTATGTGAAAAGTTTAAGATTACCATTTATTATTCTAATTCTAATATTTATCCAGAAGAAGAATATTATCGTAGACTCAATGAATTAAAGAGTTTTATTGTAAAATTTAATGAAGATTATCATCAAAATATTGAAGTTATTGAAGATATATATACACCTAAAGATTGGATTACTGATACTTATCCTTTAAAAGATATACCTGAAGGTGGTATGCGTTGTCGTTTGTGTTATATGTTACGTATGCGTAGAGCCTTTGATTATGCTAAAAAGAATAAGTTTGATTATTGGACGACTGTTTTAAGTGTATCACCACATAAGAATAGTCAATGGATTAATCAAGCTGGTGAACAATGGTATACTGATACAACAAAGTTCTTATATGCTGATTTTAAAAAACGTGATGGTTATTTAAAATCAACACAGATGAGCAAAGAATACAATATGTATCGTCAAAACTATTGTGGATGCATGTACAGTTATCGTGATATGTTAGAACGTGAAGCTAAAAAATAGCTTCACGTTTTTATATTTTTTCATTTCCTAAGAACACATCAATAGCATTAAAATGTTTTATTCCATCTCGTTGGTTTCTAAAAGTATCTAACGTTAATAAGTATCTAGGATATCCATCTCTTATATGTTCAAATGGACGATATTCTCTTTCTTCTGTTTTCTGATTCATTACTGATTGTGACACTTGTATATAGGCATATTCATTATGAACATCTCTTGTTATAAAATCACATTCTAATTTTCCTATTTTACCTACACTTACTTTATACCCACTACTCACCAAATAAAGATAAACAAGATTTTCTAAAGAAGCTCCAAAATTGATTCGATTATCAGTATTCAAAGCAAAGAATAACGCCATATCAGCAATATAAAATTTATATTCTCCTCTAAGCATCTTTTTAGTTTTTTGATCAAAACGGTCACAACGATAAATGATTTTAGCTTTTAAAAGAATGTCAATATAATTCCTTAATGTTATTTTTGTGATATTAATTTTTTCCTTGTTTC
Organism: Erysipelotrichaceae bacterium; assembly: GCA_021201315.1. Classification (GTDB taxonomy): domain Bacteria; phylum Bacillota_I; class Bacilli_A; order Erysipelotrichales; family Coprobacillaceae; genus JAJQDJ01. The sequence continues at coordinate 220 of JAJQFG010000064.1, read as the reverse complement.
TAAAATAATCATAAACACTATTTAATGAAAATGTTGCACTATAATTATTAATAATATAGCTTCTAATAACTTCAAAAACTTGTTTATTTCTAATTTTATTTCTCGTTTTAATATCTTTCTCAAAAATCTCCTCAATAATTGATTTCGTATAAAGTTGTCTTGCCTCAAAGGTATTAAACTCTAATGATTTTGGAAATCCACCATTTACAATAAATTCTTG